>JBGPYG010000119.1:0-9179 GCA_041493085.1 Pyrinomonadaceae bacterium
AGAAGCGGAAGTGCTGGTGCATGCATGGGAGACCGGACATCGCATCGGCAGGCTCGCGTATGAAGAGCATCGAACACTCTTGGTGCGCGCCGGCGTTCCTCCCGAAGAGATCGAGACCATGCGGAAGATGTATGAAGGCGTGCGTCAGTATGCGGACTCATTCGAGGCCGACGAATACAGTGAGCTGCGTGATGAAGAAGAACTTGAGTTTGAGAGCGGCACTTTACGTGTCGTACACACTCCGGGCCACACGCCTGGCTCCTGTTCGTTTGTGCGCGAAGCGGACCGCACCGTGATAGCCGGAGACTGTGTGCTCAAGCGCATCACTCCCAATCCGGTTCTTTCTCCAGACCCCATCGATCCGTCAAAGCGATTTGCTTCTCTCGCCGAATATTTGGTCAGCCTCGCACGGCTGCGGACATTTGCTCCCACTCTGGTGCACGGTGGCCACGGCGAGCCGGTGCACGACTTCGAAGAATTGTTTAATCGTTATTTTCGCGCGATCAGGGATCGTCAGGCCGAGGTAATCCGTCTCCTCCCGAAGACTGGTGGAACTGCCTGGGAGATTGCGCGTGAGATGTTTCCGAGCGCGGACGACGTTCATCAGTTCCTCGCCGTTTCAGAGGCGGTGGCGCACCTTGACCTGGCTCATTCTGAAGGGAAGATCGAAGTCGAGCTCGGGGGCGCGACAGAAGTCTACCGCCCAATCTCTGCCACCTAAGACCACAACCGCCAAGACGCCAAGAACGCCAAGAGAATCCACGGCCGTTTAGAAAGCGGACTTGTCCGCCGCGGCGTGGGACAAGTCCCAACTCTAAACGTCCATTTAGTTCTGATTCCTGGCGGCCTTGGCGTCTTGGCGGTTTAGCTTTGGCCGTTTACTTTTTTGGAACCCACAGCCAAAGCTCGCGTGTAAGTCCTAAAATCTATCCGGAGGACTCTCTCTGTTATGAACCCTAAGAAAGCCTTTTATTTCATAGTCTCCCTGCTTTTGACTGGTGGTATTGCCCTGGCGCAACAAGCTGCTCCGGCTCCGCCGGCGGGCCCGCCGCCGATGCCAGGGGCGCCGGAAGCCCCGCAAGCTTTCTCATTTTTCCTTGAAGGCGGCAGTTTTCTCGGTGTCTACGCGGAAGACGTAAATCGGGGAAACATGGCGCGCTACGGAATGAGCGAAGCTCGCGGCGTTGGCATTACGCAGGTCGTCAAAGACAGCCCCGCTGAGAAAGCTGGACTCAGGAAGGACGATGTAATTCTGAGATTCGAGGGCGACAGTGTAACCAGTGTCCGCAAACTCAACCGGCTCGTTTCGGAAGTTGCGCCAGATCAAACCGTGAAGCTCGGCATCAACCGTGGCGGTGGTGAACAGGAAGTCGCGGTCACGATTGGGAAGCGCAACGACGCGCTGAACGCTATGGAGCACTTCAACTTCAAACTGGATAAGCTGGAAGGACTTGATAAATTAGAAGGGTTGGATCGATTGCAGGAACTGGAAAAAGTGATGCCGCCCGGAGCAAACGTTTGGAAGTGGGAAGGACAAGGGCCAGGACAAGATGGCATGGTCTTCGCCTTTGGCAATCACCGCCGCATCGGCGTCGGCACAATGCAATTGACCAAGCAGCTTGCCGATTATTTTGGTATCGGCGACGGCAATGGCGTGTTGGTTACTTCCGTTGCCGACGACAGCCCAGCCGCGAAGGCCGGATTGAAAGCTGGAGATGTCATCACTGCGATCGACGGCGAGAAGGTTGAAGGAGCTGGCGACCTGGCGCGCGGAATCAACAAGAAGAAGGACGGCGATGTCTCGCTGACGGTAATCCGCAACAAGAATCAGCAGACCATTAATGTGACTCCGAATGAAGCTCCTACTCCTCAACCGGGTGCCGCGCCGCAGGGACGTAGGATTGTTATTCCGCGCGTGGAACTCGGGGAGATCCCGGAGATGAATATCGTCATTCCGCGGATCGAGCTGCCGGCAACCCCGGAGATCAATGTGGAACTTCCTCGGAAGATCAAAGCGCCGAGGGTGCGCGTGATTAGAACGGGATCGCAACAGCCGATCTAACTCAAGGCGAAGGGCAAAGGGTAAGGGGGAAAGGGTAAGGGGAAAAGAAAAACCCCGTTATCCTTTTCCCTTTACCCTTTCCCCCTGCATTTCGTTCTTATCGTGGCGGCGTCAGTTTCTTCTTGCCTTCAACTGCGTCCTTAAATGCGCCGCCGGGAACGTCACCAATTCTGATCGCCTCATCAAACTCTTTTGCAGCTTCGCCCGCGTTTTCGAGAAAGGCGTGAATTCTGCCCATGGCTTCATGAGCACGAGAGATAAGGGCGCGATCCGTTTCCGGCGATGAAGCTTCCAGTGCCAGGCGATAGTTTCCCAGCGCCCGCTTAAGCCGCTCAGCTTGCACGTCTTCATCCGTAGCGTCGGCTGCCGCCAGACTTGCTGTTTGCGCGAGCGCGAAGAATATCCGTGGTTCGCGCGAATAGTCTTTCAACAAATCCTTCAGCCGCACCTCAGCGTTGACGTAGTCTTTCTGACGAAGCGTCTGCTCGATTTCGCCAAGCTTCTTAACCAGCAGGGCAGCCTTAGCCGCGTCGGCTTCAGAGTAGATGGGCGTGTCCAACTCAGCCCGCCTGGCGAAAAGTCGCGCTTGTCGGGCGGCCAGTGCGCGTTTGCGGGCGTCCGCGATCTCCGTTAGACGGTGACCTTCGCGGAGGGGATCAAACGAAGCGATCATGTCAGCAAAAAAACTGGCGACATCAAAACCCGAGCTTTCGATCCCCTTCAGCTGATCCGCGAAAAAGAACGCGAGTATCGCGCCTCGTTCGTAATCGTCTGCCAAGCGCGCAACTGTTTCATCCGCGAGCGGGGTCGTGCCGGCTTGAAGCTCCTTCGTAATCACCTGACGTGACGCCTCGTCCTTCGCAATAGCAAGTTTGGCACGAGCCTCGCGATTAAGGCTTTCGAGTTTTCTCGCTTCTTCATAGCGCGCATCAGCTGCGGCCACCAGCGAGCGCGAAACCGCCAGAAACACGTCGGGGCTGAGCACAACTCCTGCTTTTTCTCTTTCGGCGATGATCAGTTTGATTTGATCGCGGCGCGCCGCAATCTCGCGATTGAATCGCAACACGAGCGGATCAATTATGTATTGCAGATAACCGCGACGCAGTTCTGAAGAAGACGGGTCTGTTCCCTCCGGAAGTACGACATAGTATTCGTCGCCAATCACTCGGAAGTTAATAGCTCCGGGCGCACCGAGCAGATCGGTGACAACAAAAAAGTGGCGTTCTTTTTCCTGAATATTGTAAGTCTTGGGCGCGTTCTTGTTCTTTCCCGCAGTTGGCGATTTGACCAGCACGCGCTCCCTTGAAACCATGATCGGGCGCGTGTGCAGATAGGACAAAACAGCGCGCACCGTTTCCGCGGTTGGCTTCAGCAGGCGGTCGCCTTCAGATTGATAAGCGCGGGTGTAAGCAGGAAGCCTTTCGTCGATGCTCGACCGGCGATAGAACTCCTGTACCAGCGGCGCAAAGTCGAGCACTTCAAGGAGACTGGCAGGGAGTTCTTCAGACCGCGCGGGAGCTTCCAGAGAGGGAAGTGGCCCGAGCGCGAAGGCGAGCGAAACATAGCGCGCCGCCTGATCGGCAGCCGTGGCCGGCGCCGGCAGTTGGTTGCGCTGGTAGAAGGTGCGTAAGCGATTCCGCAGATCGGGATCCAAATCCGCGAGATCTTTTCTTACCTGCGCCCGAAACACTGAAGGCTCGCCGTCGGCTGGCACTGGATCGAAACCAGCCGCTTCCAGGGCCGCCATCATTACGATTAGTCGCGGCTCGGTCTGGAAACTGACGCCATATTCGGAAAGATCAAACGCGGCGGGTTTTCGTTGTTGGCTTTGTTGCGCCGGGGAGGGCTGTTGCGGGCGCGGTGAGCTGGCCGGAGATGGGCTAGCACTCGGGTGGGGCTGCCCCGCCGGAGACCCCGCACTCGTTTGCGAATAAGCAACCGTGCAATTGAGGGCTAAGAAAAGCGCAAGTGAAATAATCTTGTTCATAAGTCCGCTATTTATTTGATTAGTCGATTCCCGGTTTGGTTTTGCAGTTGTTCTCTGGAATGTTAAAGATGCGCAGGAGCGACGAAACAGATGCCACTCTGCGCCCCCGTTTGAGCAAATTAATTCGCCGCCTTCGCGCGCCGATGAACCCGCAACAGCGATGATGTTACTGGATAAGCAATGAGCGAACAAACCACCGAAAGCACCATGCCACCGATAGTGAAAGGCCAGACGATGTCCCAGCCTTCGTGAAATAACCTGCGATAGTAGTTGGATGTCAACAGGTGCGGATTCTTCAGAAGCTCGATGCCGGCGGCGGGAATTCGCGGTGGCCGGCCCAGCACAAAGGCCCCAATTGCGTACGAAGCAATGATAATGGGAACGAGCGTCAGAAAGGGGTTGTTGATGAAAGTGCCGCTGTATATGGCGACCTTGTTGAAACGAAAAAGGAAGGCAATCAAGGTTGCCAGGATAGTATGAAGGCCGAGGAAGGGTGAGAAGGCAATGAAGACTCCAAGCGAAAAAGCAAGCGCCGTTCGCTCAGGTGGATCATCCAGCGCGAGCAAACGGCGAAAGGTGGCGCGAAACATAGAAGAGTTTCAAGTTCCGAGTTTAAAGTTTCGAGTTGGAGATGGATAAACTCGAAACCCGAGACTCGAAACCCGAAACTCTATTTAAAGCTATTCAAGGCCTCCGCTTCACTGTCGAAGGAATCGAATACGGTTAGGAGCTTGGTGATAACCAGAAGATTCTGAATCTTCTCGGTAAGACTCAACAGTTTGAGTTGTCCGCCATCGCGGCTAAGGGTCGTATAGTTTGCAATCAACTCACCAATCCCACTGGAGTCGATATTTTTCACGCCCCCGAGATTGAGAAGAATCTTCTTGTTCCCCTGTTCGATCAGACCGCGAATGGCATTACGAAGAGAGACTGCGCCCTCACCCATCCGCACGGACCCACTCAAGTCGAGAATCGTCACATCCCCCGCTTGTCGCTGGTTAACGTCAAGTTCTGCCATCTCTTATCTCCAATGAAATGTTCGACAAACTTAAGCGTGTCGCTAGTCGTGTCCTATTAGTTGTGCCGCGACGACAAACCAAAGTTTGTCTGACAGGCGGCGGCGCATCCCACTACTTGAAGCTGGCGAGCGCTTCTTCTTCGCTCTCGTATACGTCAAAAACAGTCAACAGTTTCGTGATTGTCAAGAGGTCTTGCAGCTTCTGGGTGAGGTTGAGAAGTTTCAACTGACCTCCCTCCTCCTTACCAATCGAGGTGTAGCTGGAAACCAACTCTCCGATACCGCTCGAATCGATGTAGCCCACGCGCGCGAGGTTGAGGAGAATCTTTTTCTTGCCTTCCTCGAGCAGGCGGCGAATCGCCGTGCGCAGGGCAACGCTGCCTTCGCCGATGGTAATCTTGCCATCCATATCAAGAACGGTGACGTCTCCAAGCTGGCGCTCCGAAATATTTAGCTCTGCCATTTTTTGCAATCTCCTTTAAAGATTTGCGATGCTCGTCTTTGATTTCCGATCAGCCGTTCTGTCTTAGGGTGCTGCGGTGCCAGAACGTTATCGCAAATCTCAAAATTGAATGTCTACAGTCTCTTGATCATGCGCACGCTGGTGCCACCTTTTGGATCCGCTGACCAATCGACCTCGTCCATGAAGTTACGCATGAAAAAAATACCACGGCCTGAGATCTTTAGTATGTTCTCGTCTTTGGTCGGATCTGGGACGTTGTCTGGGTTGAACCCTGACCCCTGGTCGTGCACGTTGATCTCAAAACTTTCGGGAGTGTTTCTTAACTTTACTTCGACGACTTTCGCATCATCGAGCTTGTTTCCGTGAACCACTGCATTCGTTACCGCCTCCCGGACTGCCATGTCTATCCCAAACGTGACATCCTCAGCGATCCCCAGGCGATTCATGAATTCAGAGACTGCAGCGGCGGCCTCTTCGATAGCCTCAATACGGCTGGGGAATCTGAGTTCAGTCGTCTCTGAAGTCACATCTAAGGTCACAATTAAAAGACATGGCCGTTCCAAGAGCCACTACCACCCCAACCGGGCTGGCCGCCTGGGGACCCCGGTGTGTGTGGGTCTCGGCTTTTTGAACTTCAAAAGCTACGGAAGATCGAGGGTTTAACACGCGGGCGTGTCACGTGTCAAGAAGGTTACTGAAGCAGAATGCAATAGCATTCGATGATGAGCGCCATTTACAATCGGGTTTGATAGAACGCCATTGGGAGCGTCGAGTCATGACCAGTCAAATCATCATCATCGGCTTTATGGGAACGGGGAAGACCTCTGTAGCTCGCGAGCTCGCCCTGAGGCTCAACTGCCCGGGGGTGGATCTGGATGAGTTGATTACGAAGAACGAAGGGCATAGTCCAAAAGAGATAATTGAGCAAGTCGGCGAGAACAGGTTTCGTGAAATTGAAACACAAACGCTGCGTCAAGTGTTGATTGAAGGGGCCGCGCGCGTTGTTGCCGTTGGCGGCGGTGCCTGGACGATTGCAGAGAATCGCAAGCTGATCGCAGAGGAGGGGGCGTTCACAGTCTGGTTGGACGCACCGTTTGAATTGTGCTGGAAAAGGATCGAGGCGAACCGGGAAGCGAGGCCGCTGGCGCGTTCGCAAGAAATAGCTCGGAAACTCTACGCCGGACGCCGGCCGGTTTATGAATCAGCCGACGCGCGCGTTACCGTTAAAGAGTACGAGAGCATTGAGGAGATAGCGCAGAAGGTGGCCAGCGCAGCCTCTGCCACAGAAGGCGAATAGTTAAGAAAAGACAGAAGCAGGCCGGCCGAGGTTGAGCATTGGCTTTGGACGCTGGCCGCGCTAAAGGGAGTTGAAGAGCGGAAGCGCGGCAGAAAGCGGAAAACGAAGCGCGGCAAAACTGCCAACAAGCGCTACTTGGCAGCCTGGAGGGCTGCAAGACAGTAGCCGGTGGTCGAAGCGTAAGCGCAGACCACCGGTAACAGGCGCGTAAATGACAGCACCCTGAAGGGGTGCCACATCATTTGCCCGCAAGGGTATTTCTCGTTCCCTTTCTCTCGCACCCTTTTCAGGGTGCCACCGTTTTTCAAATGCCTTCCGGTGGTCTGCGCTACGCTTCGACCACCGGCTACTATCTTGCAGCCTTCCAGGCTGCCTACTGCTAGCTTTAATTCTCAACGCTCCTCTTCATCACCTCCCATCTACATTTTTGAACGAGTTCAAAAAACGCTTGACAGCCAAGCAAGTGCGGAGTATCGTGCATTTGAACACGTTCAATTCCGAGCGTCATTCCCAAGAGGAGGCTGTTATGCCGGTTGAGATCATCACTTACCTGGTTTATCTGGCGATAAGCATTGCCTTGACTATCTGGGTTGCACACACGCTACACACGAACGGCCGGGTGTTTCTGGTGGACGTCTTTCACGGTAATGAGCCGCTGGCGGATTCGGTTAATCATCTGCTGGTTGTCGGCTTTTACCTGATTAACCTCGGGTACGTCAGCCTGGCACTCAAGCTTGGTTACAACCTGGCCTCGGCGCAGGAGGGCATTGAAGCGTTGTCCGTGAAGGTGGGGATGGTGCTGCTCGTTCTGGGTGGAATGCACTTCTTCAATCTCTTCATCTTCAGTCGCATGCGCCGCCGTGCAACTCTTCGCAACGCGCCGCCGCCAGTCGCGCCCGATGCTTTTACGGCTGTGCGGGAGGCCTGAGCCATGTCGTCGCTGACAGTACTCTACGATCCTGCTTGCGGGTTGTGCCGGCGAGTACACGAATGGCTTGAGGACCAACCCAAATTGGTGCAATTGATTCTCGTGCCGGTTAAGTCTGAAGAGGCGCGAAATCGATTTCCACGCCTCGACCATAAGCCGACTTTGAATGACCTGACGGTGATCAGCGACCAGGGTGCCGTTTATTTCGGCCCGAAGGCGTGGCTGATGGTCCTCTGGGCGCTTTGCCGGTATCGCGAGTGGTCCTACCGTCTCGCTTCGCCAGAGTTATTGCCAACCACGCGGCGAGTAGTCTCAGTGATCTCGCAACATCGGTATCAGATCAGTCGGGCCGCTGGCTGGTCGAGGTAACGAAATGAAGTCTTCCAAAAAATCAACCGCGACCAAGACGGCGAAGGGTGAACAGACAAAAGCGCTCATCCTTAGTACTGCTCTGGAAATGCTTCACGAGCGTGGCTACGAACAAACAACCATGCGCGCCATTGCCGAGAAGGCGGGCGTTTCGCTTGGCAATGCGTATCATTACTTCGGCTCGAAGGATCACCTCATCCAGGCGTTCTATCACCGCACGCATGAAGATCACTTGCGAGCGTCGCTGCCGGCGCTGCAAAAAGAATCGTCTTTGAGAGCGCGCCTGCTTTCCGTGATGCGGCTCAAGATCGATACGCTTGAGCCGTATCATGAATTTGCCGGCGTACTTTTCCAGACGGCCGCCGATCCGCACAGTCCGCTCAATCCGTTCGCGCACACCTCGGCTCCGGTGCGGCGCGATAGCATCAAGCTTTTCGAACAACTGGTAGAGCAATCGAAGGCGCGCATCCCAAACGATCTTCGCGCTGAGTTGCCTTATCTGCTTTGGCTTTATCACATGGGGATCATCCTCTTTTGGATTCACGATGCTTCACGCAAGCGCGCGCGAACCTACCGGCTGATTGACCAGACGGTCGATCTTCTGGACAAACTCATCTCGCTTGCCAGCAATCCACTCATGCGGCCATTGCGCAAGAAAGCTCTGCGGCTGGTTGTCGAATTGCGCGAAGATCTAACTCCCGACTCAAGTGACGAGGAAAACGAAACAGAAAGCGGGCATCAATGAAAGTTGTCATCCCCGGCGGTTCAGGGCAGGTGGGCACGGTTCTGGCTCGTGCGTTTCACCAAGGCGGCGATGAAGTTGTCGTGCTCAGTAGAACGCAAACCAATGCGCTGCCCTGGCGCGTGGTGAAATGGGACGGTGAGACGCTCGGCGAATGGGCTACCGAAATAGAAGGCGCGGATACCGTAATCAATCTAGCTGGCCAAAGTGTTAACTGTCGGTACACCGCGGAGAACCGCCGCACCATCATCGACTCACGTGTGAAATCAACGCGAGTTGTCGGGCAGGCCATTGCTCAGGCAAACAATCCTCC
>JBGPYG010000403.1:0-3300 GCA_041493085.1 Pyrinomonadaceae bacterium
CCGAAGGTTATCGCCCCAACCTGCCTTTCACCTGGGGCGCACAACCGCACAACGGTCTGATCTACTTCAACGACGTCCACAGTGGCATCTGGATCGTGAAACTTGGCGAGCTTACCGAGAAAGGTTCCACCACCGCTCCCGGACAGTAGCGAGCTATGACTTGGACAGGATTTACAAGATTTACAAGCAATGGAATCAGGTGCGGCAGGTTTTGTAGTGCTCTTGTGAATCCTGTAAATCCTGTCCAACTTCTTACTGGATCCCGAATTCACTAATCAATCTATGCAAATATGACCGACTGATCCCCAGGCGTTTGGCTGCGGCGACTTTATTCCCACCCTCTGCCTCGAGTGCGCCTACTATCAATCGCTGCTTTAAGGCAGTAACCGCGCCTTCAAAGGTAGTTTCGCTGGCCACGCCTGGCGTCGGTAAAACTTGCAGCATCTTTTCCGGCAGAAACTCGAGACCGAGCGTTGGTTGGCGATCCAGAAGCACAAGTCGCTCCATCAAGTTTTCAAGTTCACGAACGTTACCCGGCCAGTCGTATTCGTGAAGCGAGTCGATTAACTCGGGACATAACTGCGGCGTTGCGCGTCCGTGCTTTTCCGCGGCTTTAGCTGCGAAGTGTGCCGCCAAACCAGGGATGTCTTCTCTTCGTTCCCGTAGCGCTGGCAGCACTAACGGCACAACGTTTAGCCGGTAGAAAAGGTCGCGGCGAAAATTCTCACCTGCAACCTCAGTCTCCAGATCACGATTGCTGGCAGCGATCAGTCGAATGTCTACGGTCAAAGTCTTCGTGCCGCCGACGCGCTCAAACGCACGTTCCTGCAAAACCCGCAACAGCTTTACCTGAACGCTCGGCGATAGCTCGACAATCTCATCGAGGAACAATGTGCCACCATCGGCCAACTCGAATCGTCCCATGCGCGCGTGCGTCGCAGAAGTGAATGCCCCCTTCTCGTGGCCAAACAATTCCGACTCGATCAAAGACTCCGGCAAGGCGGCACAACTCACGGCGATAAACGGCCCATTTGCGCGCTGGCTCTCTTCATGGATAGCGCGCGCAAGCATTTCCTTTCCGGTTCCGTTTTCACCGACGATCAAAACGGTCGCACTCGTACCGGCAACTGCACGCCCTTGCTTGAGCGTTTTTTCCAGCGCTTGACTTGAGCCAATCAGACGCCCAAATCCGAGGGACCCCACCAGCTCGTCACGCAAGCGCGCGTTTTCAACTTCCAGCTGGTGCATGCGGGCCGCCTGCTTGACGATGTGCAAGACCTCGTCAGCGTCGAGAGGCTTTTCGAAGAAGCCGCAGGCGCCACGCTTAACGGCTTCGCGGCCCGCGTGTTTCGAGTTGGTTCCCGTAATGATCAGCACTGGGACCGGCGGCTCGCGGTCGCGCGCGGCTTCGATGATTGCCAGTCCTTCGCTAATGTCTTCGAGGTGCGGCGGCAGATGCAGATCACTGATGACAACGTCGATGTTTTCCTGTTGCAGGAGCTTAACGGTTTCCGCGCGGGAAGCAGCTTCGAGCACGCGATAGTCAGAATTGAGCGTCCAGACTAGTCCGCGACGCACCGCCTCATCGTCGTCTACAACGAGGATGGTATCTTTGAGTTGAGCTTCCCTGGGGTGGTTTGCTTTGCCCATCTCGAATTTCGTCAAACGAGCGCGAGCGTTCTTAGTGCGATAGTAACGTCTGGGCTGAGCTAGTGAGACTGACCAGGCGGCCCTTTGTCGCCGCTTTTGTCGATTGCGGCCGATGGTAGCACGACCCTAAATGTTGTACCAGCACCTCGCCGCGATTCGACCGCAATTGAGCCACCGTTGGCTACGACTACTTCGCGACAGGTGTAAAGACCGAGTCCCACGCCTTTTCTCTTGGTGGTAGCAAACGGATGGAAAAGTCTTTCTTCGATGAATCGCGCGCTCATTCCTTCGCCGGTGTCGCTGACGCTAAAGAACGGTTTACCGTCATCGGTCGTACCAGCCGTGATACTCAAAGTCCCGCTCTCCTCCATTGCTTCCAGCGCATTGATAGTCAAATTTTCAACTACCTTCACTATCCGTTCGGCATCCACAAGAGCAAACAGAGATTCGGGAAGGTCTACTTTGATCTCATGCTTGCCACTTGCGGGTGCGGCTATCATGGCGATCACTCGCTTCAACATGGGAACCAAATCTACCGGCTGAGGCCGCTTGTGTTCACCACTCAGGGTAGTAACGGGATTGCTCAGGCGCGCAACCAGGGCGCGTAAATTATCAGTGGCCCCCGTCACGGATTTCATCGCGTCCGCGCGAAAATCTTTGTTGTCAAAATGGCGCTCCATGTTTGCGACAGTCAGCGACAAAGCCTCAATCGCGTTCTTCAAATCGTGCGTGAGAATGGAGGACAACCGAACGAAGGACTGAAACTGTCGTGTCTCCGCTTCGCGCGCGATCTGATCGCGAAGCTGTTTGGTCATTAAGCCAAGATTGTCCGCCAGCGGACGCAGATCGTCGCTGGATTGCAACTCAATGCGATGATCCAGTTTTCCTTTGGCGATTGCCGCAACGCCTTCCGTCACTCGTTCAAGGCCGCGCGCCTGGCGTTGGCAGTAAAGCGTCAACAATGTGGCAGCCAGCGTCGCTAGCAAGACCGCGATGGTCAAATCATGCCAGCCGGCCCGACGCGCGTCCGCAAGCACGCGCTCGGAGTTTGAGGCTGCTGCCGCCGAGCCCTGCTCCTTCTGGTTCTGATCAAAGAGTTTGCTAATTGAGCTCTTCAATGCTGCCGACCTGCTTGCCTGCTCTCGCTCAAGCGCTGCCTGGGCGATTCGCACGCCATTCCAATAATTTATTGACGCCAGCAGAACGAGCGGAACCAGGCAGATGACCAGGAAAGTGAGAAACAGTTTGGGGCGAATGGACAATATTAAGCTCCAAGCAAGGAATCTGGCATCGAGATATTACCGCATGGACTGTTATTTAGCTTGAATTATTAGCCGCGGATTTGCGCGGATAGGCGCGGATCAGATCAGAAAACAGGAAGACAGAACTCAGGAGCTGGGACGCGGGCAGTTAGAGCTTAGGAAATTATGACTAAGGATAGTCTCTTTCAGATTAGTGTAATCCGCGTTAATCCGCGGCTAACTAGTTTCTTCTCATCCCAACGGCACACGCCCAAACTGAACCAGCAGGGGCTGGAGCGATTCAATAATTCGCTGGTGGGCCACGCCATTGCTGGCGACAACACCATTGCGATTTTGCACCTGGGCTTGGTTGTAGCCGAGCGGCTGCCCAAAAAGATCTGTGATGGAG
>JBGPYG010000342.1:0-4540 GCA_041493085.1 Pyrinomonadaceae bacterium
CCGCGCTCTGCGCTGTCTATTTCGCCGGAGGGCAACGCAGCGAGAGGTCCCGTCGTTCGGGGAGGATTGAAACCAGGATAGTCGATGCGGGCGTGATAGATGGCGGTTAAAGCGCTGATAATCGCCTCTCGAATTGTGGTTATCTCCTGGAGAGTCAGATCGCATTCATCGAGCTGACCGTCGCTAATCACTGCGTCTACAATTTTCACGACGATCAAGCGGATATTCTCCGGCTCAGGACGGGCGAGCGAGCGCGCCGCTGCCTCACACGAATCCGCCAACATCATTATCGCTGCTTCTTTGAATTGCGGCTTCGGACCAGGATAACGAAAATCCTTCTCATCAATAATTTCACCGGGCTTTGCCTGGCTTTGCGCCTTGCGGAGAAAGAAGTGGAGAGTGCGCGTGCCATGATGCTGGGGAATGAAGTCGGCAATCTTCTTCGGTAGGTTGATTTCTTTTGCCAGCTTGATGCCGTAGGTCACATGACTGGTGATGATTCGAGCACTCTGCGACGGACGCATGTGATCGTGAGGATTCTCGCCTTGTTGGTTCTCAATAAAGTATTCGGGGGCTGCGACTTTGCCGATATCGTGATAGAGCGCTCCAATGCGCGCCAGCAGCGGGTTCGCATTCACCGCCCGGCAGGCGTCTTCCGCCAGTTGCCCTACCGCATGTGAATGCTGGTTGGTCCCCGGCGCTCGCAAGGCCAACTGGCCCAATACCGGTAGGTCGGCATTCGAAAGTTCGAGCAGCTTGACGTCCGTTAGAATACCGAAAAGCGATTCATTTACAGGCAAGACGCCGGCAGCGAAAGTCGCGGTTAGTAAGCCGCCGACAAAACCACTACCAGCCGCCAGCAGGATCGCATTCAGCGTGAAGGGTTGTTCCGCATAAGCAATGAGCGCGAGGGCCATCGCGGCGTTGACCACGCCCACAAACAACCCGGCCAGCGTAACGGATTGCCGCTCGCGATATCTGCCGATCCCGTACACCGCGGCCGCGCAGGAGATCATTGCATACAGCGACTGCTGTATTCCGGTCGGGGCGAGCATGCCGGCAAATAGTGCGGTGACGATCCCGGTGAGAAACGCCAGTTGTGTGTCAACCAGCATGACGACCAAGAGCGCGGCGGCTGCGAAAGGAATTGCAAAGTTCCAGAGGGTGGGATCGTTGAAGGGCGCGGTCTTCATGCCGTTCGCCACACTATCACTTAGCGTAAAGCCAATTCGCACCAGCGCGATCTCTACAACTATTGCGGAGCCGACGAGAGCAAATGCTCGTGTCTTCGAAAGTGACAATGCAGACGCAGCGCTTCGGTGCTCGGTAAACTTCCAGACGGCCCAGTAAACCGCAAAAACTATCACTAGCAAACCAAGCAGATTGTGCCAGGGGCGGCCCGCATGTCCCGTGGTCTTCATCGCGGCCAACTGCGCCAGCATTGCTGGCGTAACCGTGTCTCCTTCTCGCGCGATCACCTGATTTCGTTTGAGCGAGATTGTCACCGGCGGGATCTTAGTGGCTTCCGCTTCTCGCGAAGTGGCGGTAGCGGTCTGGTCCAGCACTATGTTGGGCCGAATGATAGGCAATATCGCTGCGACCAGAGCCGATCGCTGCTCCGGCGACCAGCCCGGGAAGTTGAGTATCCTCAGTTCAAGCTCCTGGCGCGCTGCCCCTAGCGAGGACATGCGAGTTCGCGGCGCCGGCATGATCATTTGTCCCGACGGATTGCGAACATCGACCAATACGATCTCCTGATTCAATCGATCGGTTTCAACATCGTCATAAATATATTTGTCGCCAACTTCGCGAACCAGCGCTACCAGCCGGCTCAAATCGTCGTCGTTGAAGTTGTGGGAAGAAATCGCGCGCGCAACGCCGGCGCCGCCGTCACCATTCCAGGTTAAAGCCTTGCCCGGCGTCTTCGCTTCGGCTTGCCGCTTTAGATTTTCCCAGGCCGCACGAAAACTCCGCGCGGAACTCTCTCCGCGAGTAGAATCGAAATTGAAAATCGGCCGGGTCGCTTGTCGCGCCGCGTTTCGACGTCGTTCTGTTTCAGTAATGTCGAAGCCGTTAGCGTCAGCGCGCGCGACCACGTTGCTTCTAATTACCTCGCCCTCCCGGTAGTCTTCTGCAGAGCCAGACGAGTAATTGCTGATAAGGAGGAGGGCAGTTACGGCTACAAGAAAACCAAACCCAATGAGAAAACGCGTGCGCGGCTCAAACACGTTAAAGGGACGCAGCGCATATTGCAGCGCCGCGTCGCGCGCACGGCTGAGCGGAGTTGTGAATCGAGGACGAAGGGCCATTTGGTTTATGCGATCCGGTAGATGCTGTCGGTTGCGATAGCTGTCTTGTCGTTGGGCAAACCCAGATCCTGCGAAAGCATTTGTCCGATGTTTTCGAGTAACGGCGGTAGCGTTTTGCGGTCAGTTGCGGATATCGCCACGACTTCGCGATCGCCGCCCTGAGCAAGCTGCCGGGAAATCGCTTGCAGCGTTCCTGCGTCCACAAGATCCGCTTTGTTCAAGGCAACAATCGAAGGAATCTGAGCAATATGAAGTTCTTCCAGAATCCTTGCCACCGATTGAATCTGTTGCGACCAGCGCGGGTTCGAAACATCCACGAGATGGATCAGCAGCCTGCTATCGTCAATTTCTTCCAACGTCGCCCGAAAGGCGGAAAGCAGTCCCGGGGGTAAGTCGCGAATAAACCCGACCGTATCGTTAATGATGATTTCCTGCTCCCGCGGTAGCCGAAGCCGTCGTGACGTCGGATCGAGCGTGGCAAACATTCGCTGTTCCGCACGCACGTCGCTGTTCGTTAGGGCGTTCAGGAGCGTAGATTTTCCTGCGTTTGTATAACCGACAATTGAAACTACCGGGAGCTGATTCCGAGTTCGCACTTTCCGGCGCTCATGTCGTCGCAGTCGCTGTGTCTCGATCTCCTTTTCCAAACGATTGATGCGGTCGCGAACGCGGCGGCGATCCATCTCGAGCTTCGTTTCACCAGGACCGCGGCCTCCGATGCCACCGGCAAGACGAGAGAACGCTGAATCCTGTCCGGCGATCAGCCGCGGCAAAAGGTATTTCAGTTGCGCAAGCTCTACCTGGATCTTGCCCTCGCTCGACTGCGCTCGCTGCGCAAAGATGTCGAGTATGAGTTGGGAACGATCGATGATCTTTAAGTCTGTAACTTCCGACAGGGATCTAACTTGCGCCGGAGTTAACTCCCGATCGAAGACCAGCATGTCCGCGCCCAACTGAAGCGAGCGAATGAGAAGCTCGTCAAGTTTTCCGCGCCCAAGGACGGTCCGCGGATCGATGGCCTGGCGTCTTTGAATAACCTTGTCCTGCACGACTATTCCGGCTGAGCTCGCGAGTTCGTACAACTCGGCCATAGATTCTTCGGCGTCTGCTACCGGTCCCGTCGTAACGCCGACCAGAATCGTGCGGTCTTTGAGTACGTCCTGCCTTGAGACGCGCCGATTTCGCGCCATCTCTTCTTCCAGCGACTCAATCAGGGTCAGAAAATCGACATCAAGTTGTGATGCCATCTTAGGAGGCAGGAAAGCGTAAGGCTTCTGGCCGTTTGCAGTTTGCACGTCAACCGCGGCCATCGGCAGCAGGTGTGCGCTGTTGACGAGGCCTGGAAAGCCATCGTCGGGGTTAACATCGATCGCCACCATTAAGTCGAGGCGCAGCAGCGCGAGGTCTGTAAGGTCATCCTGAGTTAAACCCTCCCCACGAAGATGCGTATGCACACAACGAAGACCGCGAAAGCGATCAACTGCCACGCGAATGCGTTTGAAGTCGGGAAGTTCGATGCGCCGGTTGTCACCGACCATTACGTATTCAATATGGCCACTGCGATCGATGAGCGCGCCGATTTGTCTTCGTGTTTCGTGTGACAGCTCAGCGAGCTGACGTGCGAACTCCGGCGTCACGATTTGATGAGAAGGAATCCGCCTGGTGTAAAGCTTTTCTATGCGGCGAAGTTGATTGGGCTTCAGGCCTGCGGTGTTCCCTATTACGTCCTTGATAGTTCCTGCCCTCCGTTCCCACAGAGCCTTAAAGCTCGCGCCGAAAGTCCACAACTGCCGGAACGTTTATCGCTTGGATTTAGTTTCAGGTGGAAGTTACAGGATGAGTGATGCGAGCAGTGGGTTTCCGACGCCAGGGAATTACTCTCGATGTTGCTCTGCGATATCGCTTCGCTTAGTCGCTTGAGCATTACAATAGTTTCATTAACAGGCTTACCTACGCTCAGAAAGCAAGGCAACTATTTCGTAAGCAGCCGCTTTTACGAGGCGCATTATACCATAGCGGGCAGAACGCGAGGGAAAATGGAGTGCCGCTCTGAAGTTGAGCTTTTCGCAGAGTAACCCACTACGCCGCAGTTTGGTAGTGTCTGAAATTCGATTTCTCTGTGTGATCTCTGTGTTCTCTGTGTCTCTGTGGTGAGTGGTTGTCGGGCGCTTATTCACCACAGAGACACAGAGGACACAAAGGTTGCACAGAGAAGACCTCAAACTAAGACA
>JBGPYG010000110.1:0-9646 GCA_041493085.1 Pyrinomonadaceae bacterium
GCAGGCTTGCGTGACCGCGTAACGGTGAGCCGTGATGAACGCGGCATTCCCTACATTGAAGCGAAGAACGACGACGATCTGTATTTCGCGCAGGGGTATGTGACAGCCAGCGATCGGCTTTGGCAGATGGACCTCTTGCGGCGCACTGAACGCGGCGAGCTCGCGGAAGTGTTGGGCGCAGGACCGAACAACGTAGCTCTCGATCAAGACAAGCAGCATCGCACGCTGGGGTTTGCTCAAGAGGTGGACGCTGAAATTGCGCAGGCTGCGCCCTCGACGCGAGCCCTGCTCGAAGCGTATGCGCGCGGAGTCAACGCTTACATCGCTTCACTCGATACCAGAACCCTGCCACCGGAGTTTCAAATACTTCAATACAAGCCAAAGCCCTGGACGCCGGCGGACTCGTTGCTCATTGGGAAAGCGTTTTCCGAAGCGCTCTCATCAACCTGGCGTCTCGACATCGTGCGCGCCGCGCTTGCCGGCTTGCCCGCCGAGAAGCGCGCCGGGCTGGTGCCCGAAACTTCGCCGCTCGATGTTCTGGTTGTTGGCAAGGATTTGCAGGAGACTAACAAGAAGACGAGCTCCACTCATTCAACCCGGTCAAGCGATTCCTTTTCGCGAGAAACACTGCTGGCGCTCGCAAGAGACGAGGAACTCGCTAAGCAATCGCTGGAACGTGTAGGTCTCTACGTGGAAGGTCTGGCCGCCAGCAACAACTGGGTTGTCAGTGGCAAACACACCGTCACGGGCAAGCCCCTGCTCGCCAATGATCCACACCTCCTGGCGACCGCTCCTTCGATCTGGTATATGGTTCACCTGAGCGCTCCGGGTCTACGAGTCGCGGGCGTGACTGCGCCAGGCGGTCCCGGTGTGATCATTGGGCACAACGATCGCATCGCGTGGGGCATGACCAATGTTGGGCCGGACGTTCAGGATCTCTATGAGGAAAAGTTTGATCCGGCCAACCCACAACGTTATCTGACTCCGGTGGGTTGGCGCTACGTGGAGGTTCGTCATGAAGAGATCAAGGTGCGCAAAGGCTTCACTGACTCTGCAACCGACACCGTAACCCTCGACGTAAACATGACGAGGCACGGCCCAATCGTTTTTGAAAAGGCCGGCAAGCGTTATGCGCTTCGTTGGACGGCGCTCGATCCCAAACTCAACACTCCCGATTCCGTTTACATGATCAATCGTGCGCGCAACTGGAAAGACTTTAATGCCGCCCTGCGCTCATTCACCGCGCCCACGCAAAACATCGTCTATGCGGATGTGGGCGGCCACATTGGTTATCACGCTGCCGGCGTCGTGCCCATTAGAAGATCGGGCGACGGCAGCGTTCCCTACGATGGCTCAACCGATGCAGGCGACTGGGTCACCTACATTCCGATCGAAAAATTGCCCCGGCTTTACGATCCGCCGTCGGGAATTATCGTTACCGCAAACCAGCGCATAGTCGGCACTGACTATCCCTATTTTCTGACTCATTCCTGGGCCCAGCCTTACCGCGCGCGAAGAATCTTCGACTTGCTGCATCAAAAACCGAAGTTGACTACGGACGACTTTCGCCGTGTTCAGGGTGATGTTTACTCCATTGGTCACGTCCTGTTTGCTCACGAGAGTGCAAAGATATTGCGTCCGCGACTAACACCCGCTGACCAGAAGCTCGGTGAGTTGCTCGATGACTTTGATCACTGGGACGGACTCGTCAATGCCGGGTCGCGCGTGGCACCAGTGCTCCAGCAAATGCGCGGTGCCTTTCGTTCGCGAATATTGACCGCCGCGCTTGGTGAGGACCTCGTCAAGATGTACCAGTGGTCTAATTTCGATACGACAATCGACCGCCTAATCTCCGAACAACCAAAGGACTGGCTACCGAAGGAATTTAACAGTTACGCGGAGCTGCTGCGCGCTTGTTACCAGGATGCGCGTGCGACCCTGACGAAAAACCTCGGGGCGGACGAGTCGAAGTGGACGTGGGGGGAGCTGGTCAAGGTCCGATTTAATCATCCGCTGGCCGCCGCGCCTCTGGTTGGTTTGCAGTTTACGATTGCTCCGTTGCCACAGAATGGAGCGGGCGGGATGGCGCCGACGGTAAATGTTGGCGCCAATGTTTCAATGCGGCTAATCGCCGACGCCAGCGATTGGGATAAGACGCAACACGGAATCACTCTCGGCGAATCAGGCATTCCCTCAAGCCCTCACTGGAGCGATCAACTCGCGGACTGGCGTAGCGTCTCGCCGCGTGTGTTTCCCTTTAGCGCAGCCGCGGTTGCGAAAGCGACGAAGGAGACTATGGTGCTTGAACCAAAGAAATAGTGCAGAAAGAGCGGGGGCAAGCCCGCCTTCCCGACCCTTGAGACGTTCAGAGTTGGCCCAACTTCCCCGTTGAAAGGCTCTCAAGTGTGGAAGTGACGGTCGGCTTACCAAGCTCGTGGTTAGGAAGGCGGGCTTGCCCCCGCTCTTTGCAAGCAGGTTCCCGACCGAAGTAGATCTCCTTTGATGAGAGAAAAAGCTCAGGTGGGCAATGCGACATGGCGAGTCTTCTGCGCCATTGAATTACCGGAGACAGCGCGCGAACGTGTATTCCGACGCATCGCGCATTTGAAAGAAGCCGTGCCTGATGCAAAGGCGAGTTGGAGCCGGGATGCGAATCTTCATCTCACCCTGAAATTCCTCGGCGAGATACCACAAAAATCCGTTCCAGATCTCTCAAACGCTGCGTCGCGAGCTGCTACGGGCCTCGCACCTTTTTCAATTCGGCTCGAAGAGGCGGGAGTCTTTCCTAAACACGGGCAGCCTCATGTCTTATGGATTGGAATCAACGATTCCTCAGGGAAGCTGAGCGAATTGCACGCGCGCCTTGAGGCCGAGTCTGTGAATGCAGGTTTTGAAAAAGACGACCGTCCCTTTCATCCGCACCTCACCGTTGCACGTTTGCGTCAACCCCGGCACGCGCGAACACTGGCAGCCGCGCACAGAGAGCTGGATTTTGAACCAGCGGAGATCGCGGTCTCAGAGTTGTTAGTGATTAGAAGTGAACTGAGTAGTGCGGGATCGAAGTACTCGATCATCTCGCGACACGCGTTGCAAACAGACGGTCAAACGAACCCGCGCACATCCGCGTAATCAGCGACCACTTCGCGCTTCGCGCTCATTGCAGACAAGATGTCTGCGCTCCCAGCATTAGCTTGGCAACTCTCGCGGTCTTGGCGGCGCCGGCGGATCCTTTTCGCCGCTCGTCTGACCAGTTTGTGACAGCACTTCCTTAATTGCCCCCACGCTCGACAGCATCGCCGAAGTCTCCACGGGCATAAAGATGACTTTGGAATTGTTGGTGCGCGTCATGTCGCGCAGGCTTTCGATGTAGCGAGTGGTGATCAGATACTGCGCCGGGTTGCCGTGCTCATGCATGGCCTCCGCGACCAGCGCGATTGCCTGAGCTTCACCCTCGGCGTTTCGCTGTCGCGCCTCGGCCGCGCCCTCGGCGGCGAGTATGGCTGATTGTTTTTCGCCTTCCGCGCGAGTTACGGCCGCCTGCTTCTCGCCTTCTGCGCGCGTGATCGCCGCCTGCCGATCACCTTCCGCTTGAATCACGAGGGCTCGCCGATTTCGTTCTGAAGTCATCTGCTTTTCCATCGTGATGCGCACATCTTCCGGAGGATCTATATTCTTAACGTCAACGCGCGTCACTTTAACGCCCCATTTGTCCGTCGCTTCGTCAAGAATTATTCGCAGCTTCGAGTTGATCTGATCGCGTTGAGATAGAGTGTGATCCAGATCCATGTCCCCCATCACCGCGCGCATGCCGGTGATCGTCAACTGCACGATGCCGCCGACAAGGTCGTTCATCTCGTAGACGGCTTTGATGGGATCAGTGATTTGCCAGTAGACAACGGAGTCGACATGTATCGTTACGTTGTCGCGAGTGATAACGGGCTGCGGCGGCAGGTCGATGTATTGTTCGCGCAGATCAATTGAAGTTATGCCGGGCCGCGTGTTAGTCCAATAGACCGCGCGAGGTCGATCCACAAAAGGCCAGAGCAGGTTTAGCCCGCTGCTGGCAACCTTATCAAAACGGCCCAGCCGCTCGACCAGCATTACTGTCGCCTGCGGAACTATGCGGATCGTTTTCGCCGCGATTACCAGCAGCACGATCCCCATGAAGCCGAAAAAGAAAAGGGCAAGAAGTGTGGTAAGGGGTTCCATAATCAACTCCTGGGCAATTGCCGTGTACGCTTAACTCAGAACTGCGGCTGGAACTATATCGGATCGGCCAGTGTCCGACAAACTTCAGTTTTCCAACCCGAAGGGTTCGAGCGAGAGTAGCCGGTGGTCGTAGCGAAGCGTAGACCTCCGGTAAGCAGCGAGTAGTTATCGCACCCCGAAGGGGTGTCACCCCTCTCTGGCACCCTTGCGAGTCTGTCGGAAAAAGAACTCTGCGCGTCCTCTGCGTTCTCGGCGTCTCTGCGGTGAGCTGTTTTTGCGGATAAATTCACCGCAGAGACGCAAAGGGCGCTGAGATTACGCAGAGGAAGACTATTTTTCCGACAGACTCTACCGGGTGCTGATTAATTCCCTCACTCTCCGGTGGTCTGCACTACGCTGCGACCCCCGGCTACCATCTGGACAGCCCTTCGGGCTGAGCGCTCAGCATCTACAGCCTGTCTCGGCTTACTATCCCAACTCAGCGACAAACTAAAGTTCGTCGGACAACGCCGGCGGCTCCTGCCACCCTCCCAACGCCTCTTCGATGATTGCCGCCGCAACCAAAACTGTCTCTTCCGCAAAAGGCCGGCCAATAATCTGGACACCGATCGGCAACCCTTCCGTGGATCGACCGGCGGGCACAACGACGGCGGGAAGATCGAAGACGTTGAATGTCTGCGAATAACTGAAAGCGCGAAACGTATTCAAGGTGCGATCACCAACCGTAACCTTGTGCGTGCCATGCTGGTAAGCGGGTGTGGCCCCGACGGGTGCGAGAATCAGCGGCGTGTCTTCCATCCACTCGACCAGCGTGGCGCGCAAACGATCTCTTTCCAACCACGCGTTTATGTAATCGTCGAGCGAAGGCGCGGGCGTGTCGTCAGCAGTCTTGAGTCTCCAGCGAACAAACTCGCCTCCCCTCTCTTCCTGGCCGGCGTAGACGTTGCGAAGTTGTACTACCGAAGCTCGCGAAAAAAGCTTGAGCCACAACTCATGGCCGACTTCAATTCCTGGCGGCCTGATTTCTTCTATGACGAGCCTGGCGTCGGCCAAAGCTCGCGCCGCGGTTTCAACCGTCTGCCTGGTTTCTCCACTGACAGGCGAAACTCCGTCGTCGGTGTAACAGGCGACGCGCCAGCCACGCACTGCCGCACGCCGGCGCTCCAGCAGATTATCCGGGTCAACGGCAGATGGCGCGGCGTTCCCAATTCCAGCCAGCACAGCGAACAAAAGATGAAGGTCGCTTACCGAGCGCGCCATAGGACCAATGGCCGCGCCAATCGCATACGGACCGGTGCTGGGCGGAAACTGACCAGCCTCCGGCACTTGCCCAACCGTTGGCTTCAAACCGGCGATGCCGCAGAAATGAGACGGAATCCGAATTGACCCGGCAAGATCGCTCCCGATCCCGCCGGGAGACATACAGCTTGCGATGGCCGCGCCCTCGCCTCCGCTCGATCCGCCAGGCGTCAGTGACGGGTTATGAGGATTATTAGTGCGGCCAAAAACGGGATTGTCCGCGGTGTAGTCCATCGCCATCTCTGCGCAATTCGTTTTCCCGAGAATGATCGCGCCCGCAGCTTTCAGGCGAGCGACCGCGGGAGCGTCGTGTTGTGGAACAAACGCGGCGCGCATCGCGGAACCGCTGGTTGTTCGTAGTCCCTCCGTCTCGATTGTGTCTTTGATCGTCAACGGCACGCCGTGCAGCGGCCCAAGCACATCGCCGCGCGTGACCGCCGCTTCAGCTTCTCTCGCCTTCTCCATTGCATCGGGAGCCAGCGTTACTACGGCGTTAATTTTGGGGTTAAGCTTCTCAATTCGCTGCCGGAACGCATTCAGGACGTCGACAGGCGAGATCGATTCAGTCCGAATCAGTTGGGCAAGCTCGCCGATCGATTGCGAGGTAATGCCTGCGTTATCTTCCAAAGTCATCTCGTGTGTTTAAGCATCTCCGCAATCACTAAGGGTGGAAGGATCAAAGTACCAAGCGCACCGGCGAGGATACACCACCATGCCATTAGACGGCCGCTGATTCTTCCATCCGAAGCTTGAATGATTCGTCGCGCTTTCCAACCGAGGATCAGCGCAATCAAAGAGCCGACGCCGAGGATGCCTGTGATTGAAAAAACAAACGCCATTCCAAGCATCTTGCTGACTTTCACCTGTTGCTCAAGTTCATCCACGAGGCGTCTCTAGGGGTAGTGTCATAGTTGAGGTCTTCTCTGTGCAACCTTTGTGTCCTCTGTGTCTCTGTGGTGAATAAGCGCCCGACAACCACTCACCACAGAGACACAGAGAACACGGAGATCACACAGAGCAATCGAATTTAAGACACTACCTATCCGGGAGGAGATTTTGCTTTTCAACAACTTCCCACTATAATTTCCTTGCTCTGGAAAATCTCAATCACAACTTGCCCAGGTCTGGACCAGCGGCTTTAGTGTTAAAGTCCGCCGGCAAAGGAGCGCGTTCGTGGGCGTACATTTGAGCAGGACTTTCGTCTTGCGCAAACTTCATCAGTTGTCCGGCATCATGCCGCTCGGCATCTTCTTGCTGGAGCATTTCTACACTAACTCCAAGGCTCTTACCGGAGCGGCGGATTTCAATAACGCCGTCAAAGACCTGCAGTCGATTCCTTATATCCTATTCGTCGAGATCGGCGGAATCTTTATACCGCTCATCTATCACGCCGTCTATGGTCTGGTAATTACCATCGAAGCACGTCCGAATAATTTGAACTACCCGTATCCCCGCAACTGGTTCTATCTAAGCCAGCGGATAACGGGTGTAATTCTGTTTTTCTTCATTACTTTTCACGTGCTCAACTTCAGGTTTGGGATGATCCCGTGGCTGAACCACATTTCCGTGGCACATGAGCCGGGCAGGGCTTTCGAGATTGTTGCGGGCGAGTTTCGCATAGTGCCGATATTTATTGTGTACTTGATTGGCATCACAGCCACAGTGTGGCATCTGGCCAACGGCATCTGGCTGTTCCTGGTTGATTGGGGCATTACCATCGGCGAGCGCGCGCAAAGATTGACCGGCTACGCGTGCATTGGTTTTGGCATAGTCCTGCTGCTGGTCGGCATCAATGCCGCGATCGCGTTCATACGCCCGGGCGGACTGTTGGGAGGAATTCTTTAAAGAGATGGCGAGCAACGGCATCAAGATCGCAATCGTGGGTGGTGGACTTGCAGGTCTGGCAGCGGCCATGCGAATTGCCGAGGCGGGACATGCGGTAGATCTTTTTTCTGTCGTTCCAGTGAAGCGCTCTCATTCAGTTTGCGCTCAGGGAGGTATCAACGGCGCCGTCAACACCAAAGGCGAAGGCGATTCCACCTGGGAACACTTTGACGACACGGTCTACGGTGGCGATTTTCTGGCGAATCAACCGCCGGCAAAAGCCATGTGCGAGATGGCGCCCTCAATAATTTTCCTGTTCGATCGCATGGGCGTGCCCTTCTCTCGCACGAAAGAGGGCTTGCTTGATTTCCGTCGCTTCGGTGGCACCAAACATCACCGCACGGCTTTCGCCGGGGCTTCAACCGGACAACAGTTGCTCTATGCGCTCGACGAACAAGTGCGGCGTTATGAAGCCGCGGGAAAAGTTCGCAAGTTTGAGCACTGGGAAATGATGTCGCTGGTGCTTGACGACCATCAGGTTTGTCGCGGTCTGATCGCGATGAACTTGCAGACACTCGAACTGAAAGCCTTTCCTGCTGACGCCGTGATCATGGCTACCGGAGGCCCGGGATTAATCTACGGGAAGTCGACCAACTCGATGGTCTGCACCGGAAGCGCGGTGTCTGCTTGTTACCAGCAGGGCGCGAAGTATGCCAACGGCGAATTCATTCAGGTGCACCCGACTTCGATTCCCGGCGAAGACAAGCTGCGGTTGATGTCGGAGTCCGCGCGTGGCGAAGGTGGTCGCGTTTGGGTGCCGCGAAAAGCCGGCGATACGAGGTCGCCGTCATCGATACCGGAAAGCGAGCGCTGGTATTTCCTCGAGGAGAAATTTCCTGCCTACGGCAATCTCGTTCCGCGTGATATCGCCACGCGAGAGATCTTCCAGGTTTGCATTGAAGGTAAGGGTGTGGGCGGTCAGAACCAGGTGTATCTCGATCTGACGCACATCCCAGCCGAAACACTCGACCGCAAGCTGGGCGCGATCCTGGAAATCTACGAGATGTTCGTTGGCGACGATCCGCGGCATGTACCGATGCGCATTTTTCCCGGCGTGCACTACTCAATGGGCGGACTTTGGGTAGACTACGATCAGCGCACCAACATTCCCGGTCTGCTGGCGGCAGGCGAATGCGACTACTCGATTCACGGCGCCAACCGTCTCGGCGCTAATTCGCTCTTGAGTTGTGTCTACGCCGGATTCGTTGCCGCGCCTGCGGCAATTAATTATGCGAAGAGCGTTGAACGCAACGGCGCGGATGGTTCGCGCATTTATGATCAGGAGCTCCGGAAGCAGCAGGAAATAGACGACGCATTGGTGAAGCAGAGTGGCAACGAGAACCAGTACGTTCTCCATCAGGAGATGGGCAAGTGGATGACTGACAACGTTACGGTTGTCCGCTACAACGACAAGCTCAAAGCGACGGATAACAAACTGCTCGAGCTGATGGATCGTTACAAGCGCATCTCGATCAACGACTCGAATCTCTGGGCCACCATGGCGCTGCCGCACGCACGCCACCTGGACAACATGCTCGAGCTGGCGCGTGTGATTACGCTCGGCGCGCTGAATCGCAACGAGTCGCGCGGCGCCCACTACAAGCCGGAGTTCCCCGATCGCGATGACGAGAATTTCCTGAAGACTACAATCGCGGAGTATTCAGGCGAAGGCCCGGTTATTTCGTATGATGCTGTTGACATCTCGCTGATTCCGCCACGGAAGCGAGACTACAGCAAAGCGAAACAAGAGCCTAAACATGATCCGGCAGCGGCCAGACCCAAAGTTTAGAGGCGGGCCTTGCCCGCCGGTTCAATTTGCGAGATGAGACGGCGGGCAAGGCCCGCCTCTAAACGAAACGTTAGTAACTATGTCAGTACACGTACAAACATCAAAGGCCACGCGCGTTCCGCCGAAGACCGTCGAGATTCACATCAGGCGCCGCGCTAATCCCGACTCGCCTCAGTACTGGGAGCGCTTCGAGCTTCCTTACCGCCCAAATCTCAACGTCATCTCGTGCCTGATGGAGATTCAAAAGAATCCGGTAACGATGGAAGGCACTCCCACTACGCCGCCCGTCTGGCAGATGAACTGTCTCGAGCAGGTGTGCGGCATCTGCACGATGGTTATCAATGGACGCGCGCGCCAGTCGTGCTCAGCGCTGATTGATAATCTGGAACAGCCAATCAAGCTGGAGCCGATGCAGAAGTTTCCCAATATACGCGACCTCGTAGTCGATCGTTCGCAAATGTTCGA
>JBGPYG010000062.1:0-12404 GCA_041493085.1 Pyrinomonadaceae bacterium
GCTGAATTGCTAAACAAGCCGGGTCTGCTCGTAGTCTCCAGTGATGAACGCGAACTCGCGTATCAGCGGTTGCGGCTTCCTGAAACCGTTATTCCTTCGCGAGCAACTGCGATAAAGCTCGCTCGCGAGGCGAGAGCGTCCATGATCGTGATTGGCAGCTACACGGTTACTCCTCCACCTGAAGAACCGCAGGAACGAGCGAAGACTAATTCTCAGAAAGATAAGTCGTCGATAGAGGCTTTGGTGCAAGTAACCGCGCGCGTTATCAAAGTCAATGAAGGCAGGACCCTGGGCGAAGTGTTGGATGGCAGTTGGGCCACCCGGCAATTCGATTTTGGCAGCGTGCTCACGGACCTGCAAAAGATACATGGGGATCTGGCGTATCAAATACTCTATCAACGCGACCATGCGCTTCCCTATTCACGGAATCAGTTGGTGCAGGAAGCCACGAAGGTGCCGCAGCGCGCCTTTGAGGCCTACGTTAAGGGTGTGCAGTTGGGCGAGCGCGATTCCAAGCGTCCCAACTATTTGAAGAACGCCATGCGTCTTTACGCGGACGCAAATGGAGGAGCCGTCTATCCGCAAGCGGCTTTTGAGTTGGGCCGCTTTTACATGCTTGAAGGGAAATGGAAAGACGCGACGGAATATTTCACCAAGCTCCAGAAGAAGGACCCCCACTACGCAGAAGCCGCTTTCTACGCCGGACTTGGATTCGCCAAGATGGGCGACCTCGGCCATGCGCTCGCCGCGCTTGTGCCCCTCTCGTCTGACGTGCCGCTGATCGGGATCTACAACAACGCCGGAGCAGTGGCCGTACAAGCCTCGCGCGAGGAGAAGAAAGAAGATGAGAAAGCGCGACTGTTAGCCCAGGGTACCTCTTTTCTGGCTCGGGCCGCCGAGTCGTCGCCGGACGATCCACTGGTTCATTTCAATTACGCGCTCGCTTTGTTTCTGTCGGGCAAATATGCAGAAGCTGCTGACCAACTGAAGCCGGTGATAACGGCAGATCCGAGAGATGGTCAGGCCTATTTTCTTTACGCCAAATCGCTGGAGAAGATCGGGAAGACTGACACCGCTAATGCCGCAGACGATCAGGCGCGCCGCTACTTGCAAACCTATGCAAAGTGGCAGACCGAATGGCAGAAGTCGCAGAGTGTGAACGGAGTCTCGCTGCGTATGCGCGACGTTCTGAATCGCGATGACGTTTCAGACCTGATGAGAAAGAACGCGATCGCAGCCAACACCAATGCTGATTCCAGTACGGAAGACCTGCTCGCGAAAGCGCGCGACCTTTATCAGGCAGGCCGCGATGACGAAGCCTTGCCCGAGCTCCACCGCGTCGTCATGCTTGAACCCACCAACGCGGAAGCCTACCTGCTTAGCGGACGGATCAATCAACGCCGTGGTGATCAGGAGGCAGCGATTGCCGCACTCAAGACCGCAATCTTCTGGGATCCAAAACTAATCGACGCCCATATTCTGCTGGGCCGAATTTTCCTGGAGCGGGGTGATCGCGGCGAGGCCACGAAGTATGCCACCAGCGCGATGACGATTGATGCTAACAATCAAGAAGCTATCGCTCTCCAGCGCCAGGTGACAATGGGCAAGAACTGACAACTTCTTGAGATTTCATGCCGGGATCTCAGACCTGACTTCGTATCTGAGATTTCAACAAGAGTCATTAACTTGGGCTCACCAATTCGAGCGGGGCGATTCTCTTGATGAGGATTGCCCCATTTCGTTTGATAGTGCCCTGAGAGGTTGTACGTGAAACTCGTTCTATTAATCGCAATCTTAGCCGCGATCGCAGCACTCGCTACGGTCTTAGTTGTAGCGCTGTATCGCCACAAGAAAGCCGGCGCCGGCGAGATCAAGTTGCTCGGCGAAATCGCACACGTCGATATCAAGCTGGATCCCGAAGGCACGGTCATAGTGTGCGGAGAGTTGTGGCGCGCAAAATCTAATGACGGCGCCGTCATCGCAGCTCACGCCCGCGTACGCGTCGTTGGATTTGAAGATCATCTGGCGCTGGTCGAAGTTTGCGATTAGTAGCCCCATCATCTCATCACCCGGTTGGAAGGTCTCTTCCCAGGAATCAATCCCGGCAGATTCCAAAACATCTTTTCCCGTGGCACGCAAGCTGCTCTAAGGATAACCGGCATGCACGGTAGACTAATGTAAAGTTAATCCGTGCCCCCGCCGCCGTCACACCTCTGAGCGCCGCCTGCCGCTGCGCCAGCCGCCCGCCGAGCTACCCTTCAGTGCTCCCTCCTAAATATGAACCCAGTCAGCAATGACTGGGTTCTACCTCTTTTGGGCTTCTTCATTTCATCAACCGTTTACTCGCGACTGAAAGTGTGCCGGCCTTTCCCACTTGTAAATGGGACTTGCATTGAGTTGATGCTCACGCCTAATGCCCAATGACTCTCGCTTTCCAGAAAAACTCTCTCTCTGGCACGCAAGCTGCTCTAGAGAGAGCCGGCATGCACGGGAGACCAAAGTAAAGTCAAAACGTGCCCCCGCCGCCATCTACCCTCTGAGCGCCGCCTGCCGCTGCGCCAGCCGCCCGCCGAGCAACCCTTCAGTGCTTCCCCCCGAAATTGGAACCCAGTCAGCAATGGCTGGGTTCTCCCGCATTTAGGATTCATTTTTCGCAACTCTCGCGGTTTGCTGACTTGTCTTTCGTTTCTTTGCAATCGTGGTGAAGGCCTGTGCCTAATCTTCCATTAAACTGACTTTCGCGATCGGTCAGTCTGCGACGGATTTTGTCACTTTGACGGTGACGTTTTCTGTCTTTTTGACCCCCCCTTTTGCCCGATTTGAGTAATTCTCTACCTCGTTAACTTCAGACCGGAAAAAATATTTTCAGCAAAATTTCATCTGGTAATTTTCAACCGGCTAGCGCGCCTTCGCGTGATTCGCTCAACGATGGACGGGCAGGTAGAAATGTCTGCCCCCGGCCTTCAGCCGAGGCTACCGAACTTTAGGTCGCTGATCAGGCTTTTGGTAAACTCCCGTCAATGCAGGACGTAGTTTCCACACCTTCCCAGGTCGACCCTGGAGACGCAGCACGGTTTTCAAGGTTTCTAAGCCGCGTTCGTTCCGAAGCACCCTCACTAACTGACTGCGGAGTCGCGTTCGTTTCAGCGGTACTTCTCATCACCTCTTTTCCAGATTTTAATCTCTGGCCGCTTGCCTGGATCGCGCAGGTACCGCTATTCCTGATCGTCGTCCGCAGACCGCAGCCCTGGCGCTCGTTCTGTTTGGGCTGGCTATTTGGCTCGGTCTTCTTTTACGGCTCCTGTTATTGGCTAACGTATTCGATGATCCACTTTGGTGGTATTCCAGCTCCGCTTGCGTTTGTGTTGCTACTCCCCGGAGCAATTCTGCTCGGCATCTTCCCAGGTCTCTTCACGTTGGCGCTCGCGCGGGCGGTTGGGAAATGGGGAGCGGCAGCTTTGTTTCTCGCACCACTATTCTGGCCCGCGCTGGAATGGACACGACTTGGCATCACAGGTCAGCTTTGGAACGCGATCGGTTATTCGCAGGCCTATCATCCACTGTTGATCCAAACAGCACGGTGGGGCGGCGTTTATACGGTGGGCTTTCTGATCGTTTTCGTAAATGCCGCAATCGCCTTAGCTATTTTGAACCGCAGCGTGAAAACTTTAGCGATTACGGCTGCGACGATTTCGCTCGTAGTGGTTCTAATATTTCTCACTATCCCAACTGCGCCGTGGCGACAGTTTCGACTTGTCAGAGAGGCAGATGCGTTTGTCGTCGCCGTTCAACCCAACGTGCCTATGGATCTAATGAAGTCGGATGAGGACATGCGAAAGCTCACAACCAGCCACTTTGAGATGAGCGAGTCTGCATTAGGACAGCTCCCTGGCGACGGCAAACCTCGACTGGTTATCTGGCCTGAGTCGCCGATGAACTTCACCTACGGAACCGACCCGCTACTTCGAGACAGGCTCGCCGCGTTCGCAAAGGCAAACCACACCTCGATCCTTTTGAACTCGCAGGAAGCTGCTCCCAACGACGGGATTTACAACTCGGCGCTGCTCATAAATCAACAAGGTAGCCTCGTCTCTCAATATGATAAGATTCGCCTGCTGCCGTTTGGCGAGTATGTTCCGCTACCGCAATGGTTGCCGGGAGTGGGTTTGATAAGAGCGATAGTCGGGGATTTCACTCCCGGCACGAACTACCGGCTCATGCCTGTGGGGAATGTGCGCGCCGGAGTTTTTATCTGCGTTGAGTCGGCATATCCATCGATCGCGCGAAGGTTCACTGGCGAAGGCGCCGACGTGCTGATCAATATTTCCAACGATGGCTACCTCGGACCAACGGCAGTGATGCGGCAACACCTGGCTAATGCGGTTTTTCGCGCGGTTGAAAATGGCCGCCCCTTGCTCCGGGTTACAAACACGGGCATTACGGCCTTCATAACCCCGGCGGGCGACGTGCAGGACGCGACTCAGGGTTTCCAGGCTGAAGTTAGGACGTGGGGGATCGAGCGCGTGAAAAACGAGTCAACCTTTTATACGGCTCACGGCGATCTGTTTGCCGCGGGTTGTACGCTTTTGAGCCTGTTGGTCTTTGTGTTTTCATTTAGGCGAAGAGCCGGTGACCCTGGCAACTAGCATTACGCTACGGCTGATTAGTTAGGCTGTTGTTTTTGGAGGATCAATGATCGAGACTTTGTCAATTCAGGATTTAAGAAACTCTTATGAAGAGCTGCGCACCCATGTCGAGCAACTCGGGAGGTTTCTTTGATGTTGCGGCCGGTCGCGAAGAGTTGAAACGTATTGAAAATCAGGCCTCGTCGCCAGACTTTTGGAACGACCAGGCGGCTGCGCAGAAGTTACTGCAAAAGCGGACGATTCTGGAAAAGAAGATTCAGCGACAGGAGCAGTTTGAATCTCAGATTGCGGACGCCGGCGTGCTTTTTGAATTTGCCGAGGAAGATGAAGAGTCCTTGAAAGAACTTCGCTCGCTTGTCGAACGCCTCGAGCGCGAGATCAGCGTCGCGGAAACTGAAATGCTGTTGGGAGGCGACAACGATCAGCTAAACGCCATCTGCACCATTCACCCCGGGGCAGGCGGCACGGAGTCGCAGGACTGGGCCGAGATGCTTCTGCGCATGTACCTGAAATGGGCGGAGCAACGCGGGTTCAAAACCGAGATTATTGACTACCAGCCCGGAGAAGAGGCGGGACTCAAAGGAGTGACGTTCAGAGTGGAAGGCGAATACGCCTACGGCCTGCTGGCGGCTGAGGCCGGAGTGCACCGGTTGGTGCGCATCTCTCCCTTTGATCAAGCAGCGCGTCGTCATACCTCGTTTGCATCGCTCTTTGTTTATCCGGAGATAGACGAAAATATCGAAGTGGAAATCAACGACAAGGATCTGCGCGTGGACACATATCGCGCAACCGGCGCCGGCGGGCAGCATATCAACACGACAGATTCAGCCGTTCGCATCACACACACGCCGACGAACATTGTGGTGCAGTGTCAGAACCAGCGTTCGCAACATCAGAACCGCGCCGTGGCCATGCAGGTTCTCCGGTCACGGTTATACGAACTCGAACTCGAAAAGCGAAGAGCCGAAACTGCTGCGCTCGAAGCCAACAGAGCGGACATCTCTTTCGGATCGCAAATCAGGAGTTACGTGCTCGCGCCTTATCAACTCGTTAAAGATACGCGGACAAAGTTGGAGCGCGGCAACGTCGAGGCAGTGCTGGCTGGCGACCTGGATGATTTTATTAAGGCGTATTTACTTTCGAAGAAAGCAGCGTAGAGTGTGTAGAGTTTCAAGCTAGGTGTCCAACAGACTTTAGTTTGTCGCTGATGCTAAACAACAAACTGAAGTTGGTCGGACAGTCTCGGAGTCGAAATGGCAACTACTGAGTTTGAGGAGAAGCCGAGGGTAATCACTCCGCGAAACAGTCGCCGGAATGAAATTGTGGCGATCTTGATGCTCGCGGTTGGCTTGCTGCTCACACTGTGTCTCGTCTCTGCAGCTTTTTATCCCAGCGACCCTTCATGGAATTCGGCCGGTCAGGCGGAAACACATAACTGGGCCGGCGCCATTGGGGCGAATGTTGCCGCGTTCCTGTTTCAGTCAATTGGGCTCGCAGCTTATCTTCTTCCCTGCTTATTGCTGGCCGCGGCGTGGCGGCGATTCAAGACGCTCAGCTTTCGCGCACCTTTCTCCCGTTTGCTCGGCTTGGTGCTCCTGACCTTGGCAGCTTCGGCGCTGCTTTCAATCTCCAACATCCATCCGATTTTTGATTCTAGTGTCCAACCGGGTGGGCTGGTGGGAACGCTGATCTCGCGCGGTCTTGCGAGTGGACTCAACACGGTCGGAGCGACAGTTCTATTGATTGCCGTCGCCGCAACTGGACTGCTGCTGGCGACAAACTTCTCGTTCATTGGCCTGTATGAAAAGATCATAAGCCTCATTGCCGAGCGCTTCGCATTCGTCAGTAACGTGCCTAACAAGTTTCGCGCCTGGCGTGCTGCTCGCCGCGACCGTTTGCGTTTAAGGAAGGAACAGCGCGAAATTCTCAAGGCCGAGCAGTTGGCGGCGCGCGCGGCACTAAAAGGCTCGCTCAACTTGAGTCCCGAAGAACGCATCGCCCAATTCATGAAGGATGGTGACTCGACTGCGATCAAGGCCGAAGCGATCAGTCGGGGTGAAACCACCGGCGCCCAACAGGCAGCGACGATTCAGGGCTACGCAGAACCAGCGCGCGCAGCGGCCGCTGGGGCCGGAATCCAGACAGCAACCGTGGTTGAGGGTCGTTCTTCAGGGCGCCGCTCGATCTTCCCCGGCTCCAGAGGTGGAAGCGCTTTAGCTGATGACGATTTGGAAGCCGAAGAGATGGTCAAGGGTGCGTCAGTACTGCGCACCAAGGGAGAGGCGCCTGCCACCGGGAGACTTCCTTTCGACGCTGACCGCGCGAAGCGTGTCTCTTACACGGATTACTCCATGCCACCGCTCGAGTTTCTGAATGAGGCGCCGCCTCCCAGCGAGCAGGCAGATGCGGAACTCCTTAGCCTGGCAACGCGTCTGGCCGAAAAATGCAAAGAGTTTAATGTCACCGGACAAATCAAGCACATCTGCCCGGGTCCGGTGGTCACGACTTACGAGTTCAAACCCGATCCGGGTGTCAAATATTCGCGCGTCGTTTCCCTCGTTGACGATCTCTGCCTCGCGCTGAAGGCCGAGTCGATTCGCATCGACCGGATGCCGGGCAAACCTCACGTCGGTATCGAGGTGCCGAATCCGCGTCGCGAAACAATCTTCCTGCGAGAAGTCATTGAGTCACGGGCCTTTCGTGAATCGTCGTCTAAACTCACGATAGCCCTCGGCAAGACCATAGACGGACTCAACTATGTTGCCGACCTGGCGAAGATGCCCCACCTGCTCATCGCCGGGACTACTGGCGCCGGCAAGTCGGTGGGCGTCAATGCCTTGATTGTTTCAATCCTTTACCGTGCCCGGCCTGACGAAGTTAAGTTTATTCTGATTGATCCCAAGCGCCTGGAGTTGGGACTGTACGAAGACATTCCCCATCTCGCTGCGCCCATCATTACCGACCCCAAGCTTGCCTCGCGGTCGTTGAAGTGGGCGGTCGCCGAGATGGAACGGCGCTACCGCGATCTGGCCGGCTGGGGCGTACGCAACATCGACGGCTATAACACCGAGATCATGCGCCGGAACCTCGTCAAGGAATACGACGAAAAGGGCGAGCCACACAAACAGCTTCCCTACATCGTGATCATCATCGACGAACTTGCCGATCTGATGATGACCTCCGGCCGCGAGGTCGAAGAATCCATCACCAGGCTGGCGCAGATGGCCCGCGCGGTTGGCATCCACCTGGTGCTGGCGACACAGCGTCCCTCGGTTGATGTAATCACCGGCTTGATCAAGGCAAACTTCCCTTCGCGCATTTCCTTCCGCGTGTCGTCCAAAGTGGACTCGCGCACCATCATCGACACAAACGGCGCCGAACATCTGCTCGGCCGCGGCGACATGTTGTTTCTACCGCCGGGCACGTCGCGCCTCATTCGCGTACATGGCGCTTACGTGGACGAAAAGGAAATTGAACGCATCGTCAACCACGCCAAAGCTCAGGGTAAACCTGAGTACAACGAAACGATCACACAGTCGGAAGAGGAAGCACTGGGTCTCGAGGAGGGCGCAGGCGAGCATGACGAACTTTTCGAAGAGGCGCTGCGCATTTGCGTCGAGATGAAACGGGCGTCAACGTCGGTGCTCCAGCGCCGGCTGCGCATCGGTTACGGCCGCGCCGCGGCGATTCTCGACATCATGGAGCGCGAAGGCCTCATCGGCCAGGCAGACGGCTCAAGGCCCCGGCCAGTGCTCGGTCGCGCTTATGAAATGATCGCGCAGTGGGACGAACAGGAAGCTGAATAGGAGCGCGGATACCGATCCAGTTAGAAGATTCGGCCACAGAATATCGCGCTGACCTGAGTGTCGCCGTTCATTGTCAATTGACAACTCCATTCCTGCGGCAGGACATGCAGGCCCGGGTTTGCGCAACCAGCTATCCCCGTGAATCCTCCCACATATGACAATGGTTCCCCACCATCCGGGCGCGTTGTTGGATCAGCCATTTCTTTTATCGTCACGGTTTGTCCCTGTGTGAACTCTGCAATACAGGTAACAGGATTGTTTACCTCGAGTTTGCAGTTTCCAGTTAGGGACTGCGGGGCAGGGGTAAATGTAACTGTTCCGTGGCCGATAGTATTGGTGCACGCCGGGTTCAACACGACTGTCAGTTTTGCCGTGGCGGCTTTAGGCTCAGGACCAGGCGCTGGCTTACAGGCAGCGCAGGCTACGGCCAACAGAAGCAAAGCGATTGAGATTAGATTTTTCATGGGAGAAGTCTCCATTGGAAAGTTTGCGGCAGTTTCTGCGACGGTACAGGTACCGTGCGCCGCAAAGGCATTCATTTCCGAGAGTTTGTATCGCCAATTAGGGTAGGCGAGTGCGGTTTGGTTCGCCCGGACTAGATGTCGGGTAGAGTAATAAAATGTGTGCCCGCGAGGATGAGGTCAGTATGTTTCACAGAGACTGGTGAGTCAAGGTTAGGACTGACTAATGCGAGAGCGGGCTGCCGTTGATAACTCGGATAAAACTCGCTGGCATCAGAGTCCAATTCAGCGTATCGTCATCGCAACCGCTTCGAAACATTTCCACGTCATCTGTGGAAAAATCTGTGGACAACGCGCCATAAAACATACGAACTTTTGAAAGCATTAGACTTTTGGCGAACTGCACACGCGAGCGGCAGACTCACAAAGTCTTCACGAACACTTACTTGCATACGTGAAACAGAATCTCCCACCAGCAAAGTTGCGAGCACCCCTTTTTGCTTTCGTTATGTTAGCAGTCGCTGTGTTCGCCGCAGCCTGCGCTACCCAACCCCAGCAGGCCAGACATACTTCGTCAGACGTTCAATTGAATCTCGATCAGCCGAAAGCTGAACGCGCTTCACTTATAAACATCAATACCGCTTCGGCGCAGGAACTTGAGAAACTTCCCGGAGTAGGCGAGGTTATCGCCGAGCGAATTGTTGCTCACCGCTCGGAGTTCGGGCCGTTTCGCCGCGCGGAGAATCTGATGATGGTGCGCGGTATCAGTGATCGGAAGTTTCGCACGATTCGACCAATGATTGCAGTGGAATGACCGGTTCAGGCGCCTGTCCCATGTGAAACGACCTGCCGTGGTACAATCGATACCTAATTTAGGGACTGAGGAGAAGGTAGATGCCATATTCAGAACTAATGATTCGCCCGATGCGCGAGGAATTGACTAGGATCGGTGTTGAAGAGCTAAGGACGCCGGAAGATGTCGATAAGACCCTGGCTAACAGCGAAGGCACAGTAATGGTCGTTGTAAACTCGATTTGCGGCTGTGCCGCGGGGAAAGCGCGACCGGGCATCGCGCGGGCGTTGCAGCACCGTGTGCGCCCAGACAAAGTTGCGACTGTGTTCGCCGGGGCCGATATTGAAGCCACGGAAAAAGCACGCAGCTACTTCACCGGTTACGAGCCATCTTCGCCTTCCATAGCGCTGCTGAAGGATGGCAAGCTTGTTTACATGATGGAACGCCGCCAGATCGAAGGCAAAGATGCGTCGCAGGTTGCGAGCGAACTCACACAGGCTTTTGACCAGCACTGCGCCAAAGCGGAAGCAACTGCGAACTAAAAATGTGGCCGTTTAGAGGCGGGCATTGCCTGCCGTCTCAACCTTGAATCGGCGGGCAATGCCCGCCTCCAAACGAGAGCTTAGTGAATCTCTTTTGACAGTCTTGCCGGACCAAGGGCCTTAGCAAACTCCGAATGCGCCACCGCCACCTCAGGAGATTGCTGCATAGCCGCAAAGTATTTTTTCTGGAATTCACTGCCTGACTCGGCCGGAGTGAGCAAGATCGTCGCCTGTCGGATTAGAGCAACCCCCGTATTCTCGCTGGGCGTCTCCTTCGCCGCCAAAAGTTCATCCATCTCAACGATGAGTTCCGAGAGCTGCCGCAGCCACGCAAACCACGGATCGCTCATTACTAGCTGCAAAAGTTCGTAGCTATTGCCGATTGTGCCGTGGTCGCGTTCATAAGCCTGGCGCTCGAAGTCGAGTAGCGTCTTGTGCAGGCTTAATAAGACCGTGCGCACATTGGTTAGCTGCTGACGAGTTTTTTCGGTTATCTCGCTTTCTGGAGTCATCCTTCAATCCTCCCGGGCTCGCGCTCAACTCGCGTTCTAGTAGACCACGTTAATGCAGGATGGCTGGTTCGCTCAAGTCTCCAGAGACCGCCGCTCGTCTGCGGATTAGCTATGCTTTGGCTATGCTATGATCGGTCCGCATGCCGCCCCCTTTCAGCCTCCAAACTCCGATTGAAGACTTCTACAAATACCGGCTTGCCCGCTTCGGCCAAACCCTCTCGCGTAAGCTCGCCCTGGAAGTCGCCAGCCACTTCGGCAAACAGGATTACCGCAACGCTACAGTCGAGGATCTGCTGAGCTACCTGCCGATGCGCTATGAAGACCGCTCCAATCCAGCGCACATACGCGATTTGACTGACGGGATGGAAGCGTCGCTGGAACTTGTGGTCAAGATTGCTGGAGCCTTCCAGGTGAAAAACCGGCGCTCCTCTGGGCGTTCAAGTCTTTTCATCTTCGAAGTCACCGCTACGGATCCGGAAAAAACCGGCCGGCCTATCGTCGTTTGGTGGTTCGTTTCCGGAGCGCATGCGCATGACATTCTGGACTACTACAAAAAACGCTTCACACGCGGCGCCCGGTTCGTCACTTTTGGCAGATGGGACTGGGACAAGCGTCGCGCCACGTTCGCGTTGAAATTGAACAAACCCGCGGATGAGCTCGAGATGTTACCCTCGGCGACCGCACAGGAAGACGCTGACTCCGATCGAGCCGGCGAAAGCAAAACAGAGGAAGTAATCGGACTGGACACTGTTGAGAGCGGCGATCCAGCGTTAGCCGTTATTCACACCGGACGTCGCGTTCCAATTTATCGCAAGCTGGGCGAGTTTAGTTCGAAGCGCGTGCGCGAGATCGTGCATGCTGTACTAGCGCTGCTGCCTGACTCTGCTTTTCCGGAAACCTTGCCACAGGAACTGCTGCGGCGACAAAACCTAATCAACCGCTCGGATGCTCTGCGCCAGATTCACTTTCCTCATGAAGACACGCCGCTCGCGCTCTACGAGCAAGCGAGAAGTCCCGCGCATCTCCGGCTCATCTTTGAAGATTTTTTCTGGGTTGCCCTGGGTATCAGTTTGAAACGCGGGCGTCGGACAAAAGAGACTAAAGGCGCTGTGATCAAGCTCGATCAGGCGACCAAACTGAGGATCGGTTCAGTGCTGCCGTTTAAGTTAACCGATGCGCAGCGCCGCACGGTCAAAGAAATTTTCAGGGACCTGAAGTCGGACGCGCCGATGAATCGCCTGCTGCAAGGCGACGTGGGCAGTGGCAAGACCATCGTTGCTCTTATTGCCATGCTGGCCACAATGGAAAACGGTTATCAAACCGCGCTGATGGCGCCGACTGAACTCCTTGCCGAACAGCACGCGCGCAACATCAAGCGGTTGCTGGCAAAAACGCCCTATCGCGTAGAACTCTTGACCGGGTCGCTGCGGGCTGCTGAGAAAAGGAAACTCCAGGTGGAACTCGCCGCCGGCGAGATTCACGCCTGCATCGGCACTCACGCGCTAATCCAGGAATCTGTCTCGTTTAAAAACCTTGGCCTGGCAGTTATCGACGAACAACATCGCTTTGGCGTGATGCAGCGCGCCGAACTGCGCGCGCGCGGCTTCAATCCCGACGTGCTGGTAATGACGGCAACTCCCATCC
>JBGPYG010000393.1:0-3484 GCA_041493085.1 Pyrinomonadaceae bacterium
GCATCTGCTGAATCCGTTGTTTCAGCACGGCCGTCACTTTTTCGTAAACAACTTCTTCATCGGTCTCGTCAGGAGCTATCGTGCGCGCGTCGATCGGCTCACCGAAACTTATCTTCACCCTTGCCAGGCGAAGGCGCCGCGACTTGCGCGGCCAGATGCGATCGGGGCCGTCCAACGCAACCGGCACGACGGGCACGTTCAATTCTGTCGCCAGAATCGCGGCTCCCTTCTTAAACTCGTGGAGCTGTCCGTCAAACGAGCGCTGGCCCTCGGGATAAATATTCAGGATCTTGCCGGCGCGGAGGCCAGCGGCGCCTGCGCGCATCGCGCGTAACAGTTGTAAATCCGGATCGATTGGTACGACATTAATCAACCGTGCAAACTGGGCCATGACAAAGTTAGAAAAGTACATGCTGGCGCCCACATGGAAAATGTTCCCGATTACCCTGCGCGGATAGACTGAGCATACAAGCAAGGGATCAATGTAGCTCTGATGGTTTGGACAGATTAGATACGGCGGATTGATGCGCAGCAGGACATCGCTGCCCTTCACTTCCATGCGAAACAGAAACCGCGCACCCAGGTAAACAAAGCGCAGCACCAGGTAGGCAAACAGAGCGGTCGCCGGTTTACGTTTCAGGAGACGCTGCACTTCTGGAAGGCTCTTCGTAGCGCTCTGGAGAACTGCGCCCCAGTGAAATTCTGTTTCCCCCGCTGTAGCGAGCTGGTCCTCGCCAGTGGTCGCTCGGCCTGGCATTCCACCGCGGTTTGCATTTGCCAGCTCGATCAATTCCCCGACCTTGTGCGCGGCAATTACTTCTTCCGGATCAAACTCGAGGCCGAGTGTGTGCTCCAGATGGACGATACATTCGGCGCGTGAGAGTGAGTCGAGGCCCAGATCAATTTCGAGATTCATTTCGGGGTGAATGACCGTGACATCCGGGGCATGCTGTTTTATCACGGCGACAAGAGCGCGCCCTGCCGGGGAATCGATAAGGGTGTTGTCTGTCGTCGTGAAAGCGTTTTCTTTAGTCTCGCGCGTCTGCGGTTTTAAGCCATTCGTTTCGAGTTCGTTTTTTAGTTCAAACCGCCTCACTTTGCGTGTCGTGGTGCGGGGCAACGGCTCGACGCGAAGAACAAAATCATGCACGCGCTGATACTCCAGTAGTTCGCGTCCCAGGTTTTCCAACTCCCATACAACCCATTCACGGGCATTCGCAATGCGCTGCGCTTTCAGGTAGTCAAAATTCGGAACCACAATTGCGCATAGCTTTTCAGCTCCTTTGAATTGGTGCGATTGGTCTTTCACGCCAAGCACGCAGACTTCACTGACAAACGGCGAACGTTCGTAACAACCTTCTACATCCTCGGGAAAAACATTCTTCCCCGACGGCAGGATAATTACGTCTTTCTTGCGCCCGACGATGTACAAGTGACCTCCCTTATCAAATCGCCCGAGGTCACCTGAGCGAAACCATCCGTCATCAGTAAAGGCCGCGCGATTGGCTTCAGGGTTATGGTAGTAACCCTGCATCACAATGGGTCCGCGAATAAGTACTTCGCCGACGCCTGCCTCATTGGGCTCGTCAATTCTGACGTCAACGCCATTAAGCGGCGTGCCGACAGATCCGATCTTGTTGTCCTCGAAGCGCGTTACCGTCGCAGCGCCGCTGGTCTCTGTCAGACCGTAGCCCTGCAGGATGGTGAAACCTAAACGATGAAAATCTTTGGCAACCCTTTCATCGAAACTGGCTCCGGCAGAAACTGCCAGCCGCAACTTCCCGCCGAAAGACCGATGCACTGGCCGGAAGAAAAGCGGACCGGCATTAATGCCGAGCAGGTCGCGTAGCCATCCATTGCAGGTCAACATCGCCCTGAACAGAGCTCGCACTGGCCCGGGTTTCGCGCGCACGGCAGCAAAGATTTTCTGGTGAAACAGATACCAGAGTCGCGGTACGCCGACGAGCGCGGTGGCTCCGCCTTCCTTCAGGCCGCGCTCGATCTGGTCGCTGGTCAATTCCGTGAGGTAGACCACCCGCGCTCCTATGATGGTAGCGATCCAAAGGTTGACGATTTGTGAATACGCATGAAAAAGCGGCAGCAGACTGAGAATGACCTCGCCGTCAGTGAGACGCATTACTTCCTGGACCTTATCGCTCTCCGCGTAGATGTTGCCATGCGTCAGCGGTACGCCCTTCGGCACTCCGGTGGTCCCGGACGTGTAAATCAGAACCGCCAGATCGTGAGGCCTTGCGGGTAGCGAAGCCTCATTGAATTCGCGCGGCGTGCGGGTCTGTGCCCAATCAGCAAACGAACCAAGGCCATTGCCATTTTGTTGCGGCGGACCAGCCAGGGTTACCGCTGGAATACTCGCGCCGATTCGCTCGCAAGCTGCGTAAAACTTCTCCAAAGAAGCAGGCGAAACGAATGCGAGTTTTGCTTCGGAATCTTTGAGAAAGCTGGCTAGGGTGGCGGTGGTGGCGGAGGGGTCGAGCGGTGTGACTACAGCACCGCGGTAAAGAATTCCCAGGTATGCGATGGCCCAATTGGGATGGTTCTCGCCGATAATGGCTACGCGGTCGCCAAAAGCGATCTGTTCCTGACCGAGTCGATAGGCGATGCTGCGAACCTGCGCGAGCATCGAGCCAAAGGTGATGGTCTCCGCAGCTTTCGACTCAATCAGTACCATCGCGACGTTGTCAGGCCGCATGCTGGCTGCCTCGACAACTCGCTGACAGAAGGTCTGCCCCTCGCCATAATTCGCCAATCTATTGACTCCCTCTGCCAGGCTTTCCGGGGTTGAATGAGTTGCTACGACTGAGGCTCTCCGTCGTGTTTCTGTGACTGTGTTGTTGCTGCCGGACTCTTCAGCAAATCGGTTGTCCCTTCGGTAATGCTTGGTACGTACTCAGTATTACTCTCTTGTGGCAGAGACTTTGGCGCTTGTGTTTGTGTTAGAACTTCCGGTTTTGAGGGAATGGAGTCATGCGTCTTTGGCTGCGACGGCAAAAGAAAGGGATAAACTGTCAGAAACATCCCGGCTAAGGAAACCAACACAGCGACAACAGTAACGATATCCTCATGGATGAGCTTTTTGTCTATGACGCCAACTGCTACGCCGATAAACATCATGATAAATCCCCAAAGCACCAATCCATTCGGTCGTCGTTGTTCATCCTTACCGATAATGGCCGGTGTCCTTCTCGACTCGAGTACAGGGGCGTGCTCAACCAGTGGCTGGGTAGTCATCTGCAAGCCTGCGCCACAGGAACGGCAGAATTTTTGATCGGATAGTGTCTGCAACCCACAACCAGGACAATTCATTTGGTACTCAATATATCAGGATGCTGCAACAAGCGATACGAATATGGCCCAACTTGGTAGTGTCCTGGTTTGAACTAATCTCTGTGGGTCCTCTGTGTTCTCTGTGACTCTGTGGTGAATCTTTATTAGCGATTGTTCACCACAGAGGCACAGAGAACAC
>JBGPYG010000127.1:0-8802 GCA_041493085.1 Pyrinomonadaceae bacterium
ACCTAATCGCTATGCGATTTGATAGAGGCCCGGCCGCGTGGCGGTCAACGGCTTCGTGAGCAATGTTGAGTCCCTTGCCATCAGGAAGACCGTCCAACTCAAGTCGAGCTTTGCTCCATGAGAAATCGGCGCAGGCCTTTTCATAGTCGTCCAGGTTTGGAGCCGGGCGCAGGTTTCTTCGAGACTTTACAATCGTTTGCCAGGGCATCAATCCACGCCTTTAGTTCATAGGGGTTACTCGGGCATTTGCTCGAGGGCCGCGGCTCGATCCGCCTTCCTCTCAGGCGCTTCCGTGAGGGTGGCTTCGGTTAGCAGGAGCACACTGGAAACCGAGACTGCGTTCTCGAGTGCCACACGAACGACCTTGGTCGGGTCAATGATTCCCGCTTCGATGAGATCGCAATACTGGTCGCGCGCTGCGTCAAAGCCGTAATTACCGCTGCCGTTTCTCATCTTGTCGACGACAACGCCACCGTCCACCGCGGAGTTTTCGGCAATCTGTCGCGTGGGTGCCTCGAGGGCGCGTTTGAGGATCAACAGGCCGGTCCGTTCATCACCCTCGCATTTTTCCGCTTCGTTTTCCACAAATGTAATTGCGCGCAACAGCGCCAGACCCCCGCCCGGAACAATGCCTTCAGCTATCGCGGCTTTAGCTGAGCTGATTGCATCCTCGAATGCTTCTTTGCGACTCTTCATTTCTGCTTCGGAAGGAGCACCAACATGGATGACTGCAACGCCGCCCGCCAGCTTCGCCAAGCGTTCTTCGAGTTTCTCGCGATCGTAGTCGGAGGTAGTCGTTTGGATCTGTTTCCGAAGCTCTGCACAACGCGCTTCGATAGCTTCTTTCGCGCCGCCACCACCGATGATGGTTGTGTTCTCGCGATCGCTCACTACTCGCTTGGCTTTGCCGAGTTCGTTGAGAGTCACCTTTTCCAGCTTTAGTCCAAGCTCTTCGGCAATTACTTTTGCTCCTGTGAGAATTGCAATGTCTTCGAGCATAGCTTTGCGGCGATCGCCGAACCCCGGCGCTTTGACCGCGGTACACGGCAGCACTCCCCGAATCTTATTGACGACCAGAGTTGCCAATGCCTCGCCTTCAATGTCCTCCGCGATGATGACTAACGAAGCGCTCATCTTGGCGACTTGTTCCAGCAACGGTAAGAGGTCATTTAAATTAGTAATCTTCCTCTCGTAGAGCAGGATGAGGGGTTCGACCAGGACCGCTTCCAACTTCTCCGTGTCGGTAATGAAATAGGGTGAGAGAAAACCTCGATCGAACTGCATTCCTTCCACAACTTCGAGCGTGGTTTCAGTACCTTTAGCCTCTTCTACCGAGATCACGCCTTCCTGACCGACTCTCTCGACCGCGTCGGCAACCAACTCGCCAATCTTTGAGTCGTTATGGGCAGAGATAGTCGCGACCTGGGCCTTTTCCTTTCGGCTGCTCACTGGACGAGAGATGTCTTTCAGCGCCGTGACAGCTACACGAAGGCCGCGATCGAGTCCTCGTTTTAGATCAACCGCGCTCGCGCCAGCGGCGAGATTGCGTACTCCCTCGGCGAGAATCGCGTGCGCCAGAACTGTGGCCGTGCTGGTTCCGTCGCCAACCTCCTCGCCGGTCCGCTCCGCCGCTTCGCAAATCATCTGTGCGCCGAGGTTTTCTTCGGCGTCTTCAAGGTCGAACTCTTTGGCAATGGTGACACCGTCGTTGCAGACGATCGGTTTGCCCCATTTCTTCTCAATCAAAACGGATTTGGATTTGGGACCAAGCGTTACACGCACCGCATCTGCGAGCGCACTCGCACCTTGAAGGATCTTTTCACGTGCCGCTGAGCGAAAAAGAACGTGTTTGTGGCTCATAGACAACTTCCTTTCATCAATAATTGCGCCACTGCTGATTGCAATGCATATGCCTGCCTTATTCCCTCGTCGTCACCTTAATATCGACTTGTTTGGAACTGCGTGAGCGCTCTTGATAGCGGGTTTTCCCCCAAAAGCGCCGGGAACTTTCCACAGCAAACGGTCCCCAATTTAATAATCGTCAGCGTTTCTCCGGAGACTGCTCCCGGTACATTCGTTGCGTGCTTGACCAAATAGACGCTTGCTTTTTTAGGGATGTGCCCGGCCCTCAATTTTGTGGGCGAGGAGTAGTTCGCAGTAAGGAGAAAGTAGCGATGAAAGTTAAAGAAATAATGAGTACAAACGCGAAGGTCTGCACGTTGACCGACAATTTGTCGGCAGCGGCAGGGCTAATGTGGGAAAACGATTGTGGGATTCTTCCGGTAGTTGCCGAAGGCGGGAAGGTGGTCGGTTTGATTACCGACCGTGACATCTGCATGGCGGCGACTCTGAAAAATCGGAACTTGTCGAACGTCGCAGTTGAAGACGTGATTTCGGGAAAAGTCTTTGCTTGTAAGCCCGAAGACGACGTTCGCAGCGCGCTAAAAACTATGCAGGAAAATAAGGTGCGACGGCTTCCAGTAATTGCTGCCGATAGAAAACTGGAAGGCATACTGTCGATGAACGACGTCGTGCTCACAGCAGAAGAGGCGAAAGAGAAGAAGGCGCCTGAGCTGTCCTACGGCGACGTGGTGAACACCTACAAGGCGATCTGTCAGCACCGTCTTCCAATGCAGCAGGCGCAAGCGACAGCCGGCGTCTGAGTTGGTTTCCAGAACAGTTGTGTTACCCGCGCACGACGAATCTCCTAGATCCTTGGGAGTCAAGGGGTCAGTGTGTAAACAGAAGGCAAGAGTTATGAACAGGAAGGGCGACAGCGAGATCAAACTACAGATTTTGCGCGAGCTGAAATGGGACTCAGACATCGGCTGGTCGGCGAGTGGAGTCGAAGTAATGGAGGGCGTAGTGACGCTCACAGGCATGGTTTCCAGCTATTTAGCGACCGCGAAATCTGCAGGTTGGGGATTTGAAGAATCGAAATGATCGTCATCGCGGCTTCCATTATTCGCTGGAGCTAAGCGACGCGCTTGCTTGACATTTATATCACTCGGGCTGGAGCCGCTGTCGAAGGGGCGACGAAAAGCGGGCAAGACTCCTGAGTTTCTTATCCGCATTTGATAGGAGGCAGCTATGACGATGATGAAACGATTACTGATCGCGACGCTGGTTTCTCTGGTTGTTGTGGTTTGCGTGGCAGCAGGCCCGCACCAGCGGCAAGAGACCTTTCTGATTTATTACGACGGTGTCGCAGATCGAGTTGCTTGTGAGGACGCCATTATCACCGTGTGTTGGGACGGAATCTGTCAGACCAAATTCACAACAAACATTGGCCACGCCAAGTTCTTCGTGCCTGTGGAAGTGAACAGTGTGTTCGTCGATGTCGTCCCGTCGGATCCAGACATGTGTCCGTTTGCCGGGACGGTGACGCTGGCCGGAATGAAAGAGTATCACTTCATCTGGGTGAGCGATTGCACGAACTGGCAACCGTCATAAGAGAAGTTTCCAAATGGCAGAAGGTACTGATGACTGCTTCGTTTGGATATCACGGAGGTTGGTTTGCGGCCCTCGCTGAAGGAGCAGGTCCAGACGCGGACGAAGGGCAACCTTGAAGTTAGACCAACGGAAGGTTTCAACGATTTTCCCCGCACGCGAAGCTTTTCATTTGCACGTCAATGCTTAAATCTGACGCGCTTCGACTGACCTTAGTTGGCGTTGGCGCGATGAACTCGCCGCGTTATGCGCCGGCTGGGCTGTTTGTCGAATACGGTAAAGCACGGGTGGTGATCGACGGTGGACCTGGCGCGTCGCCGAAGCGGAAACCGTCCAGTTGGTTAGTCACTGATGAGCGTGGTGAGTTAATACCTGAAATTCGTAAGTTGGCGAAGCCAAGAGGACTCGAGCCTGTTGTGGACAGCTATTTATCCGAGAAACTCGTCATCGAGCCTCATCGTGTTGTTCATACCTCACACAAGACGTGGGGTTACATAATTCGCGCTGCCGGTAAAAAAATAGTATGGGCGCCTGAGTTCCTGGTATTTCCACCATGGGCCAAAGGCGCAGACCTGATGTTTGCTGAAGCTGCTGGATGGAAACGACCCATACTCTTCCGCGGCGGCGTGGGCGGTCATGCATGTGTTGACCAGGTCGCCCGCGACGCTCGAAAGCATAAGGTCAAAAGGTTGATCTTCGCACATATCGGTCGCCCTACAATCAAAGCAATCGACGCCGGGGAGCACCCAGTCTTTGGCGAGTTTGGTGCGGACGGTCATGTTTACAGCTATTCATCAATGAAGGGGTAAACCGCAATGAGTAGCCTTTTTACCATGTTTGCTGGGAGCGGCAATCCCGATCTGGCTGCCGCGGTCGCACGCGAGGTTGGGGTTCCGCTCGGTTCACGGGTCATTGAGCGATTTCCCGATGGCGAAACGTTCGTCCGCCTCGAACAACCTGTACGCGGTCATCAGGTTTTTGTACTGCAGCCAACCGGACCACCCGTAAACGATAATCTCGTTGAACTGCTGGCCTTCGTCGATGCATGTCGCCGCGCCGCGGCCACAAACATCGTGGCGGTGGTGCCGTATTTCGGTTATGCCCGTCAGGACAAACGGCACGGACATCGCGAGCCGGTTACCGCAAGCATGGTTGCTTATTTACTGCAAGCGGTTGGCGCCGATCACGTTGTAACCGTCGATCTGCACTCCGCGCAAATTGAGGGCTTCTTCCATATTCCGGTTGACTGCTTGACGGCGGTCCCTACTCTCACCGATGCCGTGCGGCAGCATCTCCCAAAAAACCTGGTTGTGGTTTCGCCCGACGAGGGCCGAGTGAAGATGGCGGCGCAATACGCGCAACGGCTTGACTCCACTGTGGCCGTTCTCCATAAACGACGGGAATCCGGGACAAAGACCCGGGTCACACATGTAGTTGGCGACGTGCGAGACAAAGCATGCCTGATCATTGACGATATGATTTCGACTGGCGGCACCATTGCCGAAGCTATTGAGGCGCTACTTGCGGCAGGCGCGCGGCCCGAGATCGTTATCGCAGCAACGCATGGGCCTCTGCTGGAGAGCGCACGTCAAAAGCTCAGTCACGAAGGCATCCGTGCCCTGTTTGTAACCGACACGATCGCGCCGGTTATTCGCGACTGGCCCAAGTTGCAGGTCGTCAGCATGGCGCCGGTGATTGCCAGTGCGATTCGACGCCTGCTGGCAAGCGAGTCGTTGGGTAATTTGTACTGAACCTTAGCGTGCGGCTCCTGAAATGAGTGGAGCTGCTGAATTCATGAAAGGATTTGATATGAATTTTAAGAATCGCGTAGAGGCAGGCCAGATATTGGCAAACAGGCTGGCTGAGTATGCGAACCAGAAACCGATAGTGCTTGGCTTACCTCGTGGCGGCGTACCGGTGGCCTTCGAGGTAGCAAAAGCGCTGACGGCGCCGCTGGATGTGTTCGTCGTCCGCAAACTGGGCACCCCTGGACAGGAGGAATTAGCAATGGGGGCCGTCGCAAGTGGGGGTGTGCGCGTGCTCAACACACCGGTGATTGAGGCTCTGGGAATTTCCGAGGACGAGATTGAGACCGAGACGCGAAAGGAACGAGCGGAGGCGGAAAGACGGGAACGTCTCTATCGGGGTAACCGACCACCTCTCAATGTGGAGGAGCGCACCGTAATCCTGGTAGATGATGGGATTGCTACCGGCTCGACCATCAAGGCAGGGATAGCCGCTTTGAAGCAGCTAAAAGTGGGCCGCATCGTGGTAGCAGTTCCGGTAGCACCCACCTCGACGATCGAGGAATTAAAGATGGAGGCGGATGAAGTAGTTTGTGTTTCGACGCCAGAGCCATTCTTCGCAATCGGTCTTTGGTACGAAGAGTTCCCGCAAACGACAGATGAAGAGGTTCGAGACCTGCTTAAAAAGGCCGAGATGAAGCAGGAGGCAGTGGCAGGAGCCTGACTTCTACTCATTTAAACAAGAATTGTTGGAAGGAATAATCCAGCGAAGCGTGCAGATATTGTCGTTCATCCATTTGGCGAGATTGAAGAAAACGTGGTTGAGGCTGTTAGACAAGCGATCGAGCGTTGCTTTCATCTCCGCGCCAGTAATTCTTCCAGCACACTAGCCGGAAGGGTTTCTCAACGAGAGGCCTCACCAGTCTTAACTCGCATCGGTTAGGCGACGTCGCATTCCCTCTCCGTCGGCCTCGCCCAATTCCTTGCCCATTCACCTCTTTCGTCGATACAATTTGGCGCATCCCGTGGTCGCTTTATTTGAGTCAGTGACAAACTCATTTCTCGTCGTGGCTAAGCAATCTGCTGAGCTCTCAACAAACGCGCGCCTGATTGGAGCAATGCTTTGTTAAGACCATGAGGGTGCTGCCACCGCTCATCCACGTACCGATGAGCCCCGCTCGGTCTGCGCTATGAAGCAACAAACAACAGCCAGGAAACGACAAGTTGCTAATCGAGGGAAGCGTGCAATCTCTGATATCGACCAGATCGATCTCACTAAGAGCAAGGGATCCGAAGAGGCGCTCCGGCAGTCAGAGGCTAACTATCGCGCGATCTTTGACGCTGCCAATGATGCGATATTCGTTCACGATATTGAGACCGGAGAAATTCTGGATGTCAACCGGAGAATGTGCCAGATGTATGGCCATACGCCGGAGGAAGTTCGGCGGCTGACAGTTGAAGACCTCAGCGCAGGCGCGCCCCCCTACACTGACGAGGTCGCTCAACAATTGATGAAAAAAGCAGCCGAGGGAGAGCCTCAGCTTTTTGAATGGAGAGCTAAAGATAAATCTGGACGAATATTCTGGGTTGAGGTGAATCTGCAGCGCGCCTTGATTGGGCGCAAAGACTGCCTGCTCGCGGTGGCCCGTGACATCACCCAGCGCAAGCGCGCGGAAGAAAAATTGCGCGAGCAAGCCACGCTGCTCGACCACGCCCGCGATGCCATCCTTGTCCGCGATCTCCAGGATCGCATCGTCTTCTGGAACAGAAGCGCCGAAAGGTTGTTCGGCTGGACGGCCGAAGAGGTAGTTGGCAAGAACGTACGCGACCTCCTTTACCAGAAAGACTCCACGCAATTCGATCAGGCAAGACGCACGCTAATCGAGACCGGAGAGTGGAGCGGTGAACTGCTCCTGGTATCAAAGGACGGGAATGATATCAGTGTCGATAGTCGCTGGACCCTTGTCAGGAATGAAGATAATGAACCTAAAGCCGTCCTGGTTATCGATACCGACATTACAGAAAAGAAGAAGATGGAAAAGCAGTTTCTTCGTGCTCAGCGCATGGAGTCTATCGGCACTCTGGCCGGGGGTATCGCTCATGATCTGAACAATGTCTTGTCACCCATCCTCATGTCCCTCGAAGTACTTAAGCTGAAGTACATCGATCAAGAGAGTCAGGTATGGTTGACGTTGCTTCAGGCAAGCGCCGAACGCGGAGCGAGCATGGTTAAGCAAATTCTATCGTTTGCCAGAGGCAGCGAGGGGAAGCGGGTCATCCTTCAGCCTAAACATCTACTCAGAGATGTCGTTAAGATCTTAAAAGAGACCTTTCCCAGATCGATTGATGTTCGATTCGATCTCCCGTCGAACCTGTGGACCATCACTGCCGATCCTACTCAACTCCATCAAGTGCTAATGAACCTTTGCGTTAACGCTCGTGACGCGCTGCCTGACGGCGGCTCGATTACGATTCGAGCGGAGCACAGCACCATCGATGAGAATTATGCCCAGATGGATCTTGAGGCTCAGGCTGGAGACTTCGTAAAAATTACTGTTGCCGACACCGGAACTGGGATGGATCAGAATGTCATTGATCGTATTTTTGAGCCGTTCTTTACGACAAAGGAAGTCGGCAAAGGAACCGGGCTGGGATTATCGACGGCGTTAGCGATAGTAAAGAGCCATGAGGGCTTCATAAATGTTTACAGCGAAGTCGGAAAGGGGACGGCGTTCACAGTGTATCTTCCTGCTTCCAGCGTCACGGAGGAGAAACGACTGCCCCAGCGAATGTCTGACTTTCCCACAGGACGCGGCGAGCTTGTGCTCGTGGTCGATGACGACGACTCCATAAGGCAGATTACCAAGAGCACTCTCGAGACCTTTGGTTATCGAGTCTTGTTGGCCGGTGATGGAACCGAGGCAGTAGTGGTATATGAGGCCAATCGAGATGACATAAAGGTCGTCCTCACGGATATGATGATGCCCCTCATGGATGGCCAGGCTACCATCCGTGCGCTCAGGAGGCTAACGCCAAACGTCAAAATCATCTCTGCGAGTGGCCTTGCTGATGATGCGAAGGCTGTTGAGGCCGCTCGATCCGGAGTGGAGACGTTTCTGCCCAAGCCCTACACTGCCGAACAGTTGCTTACGGCACTCGCTCAAGTTCTCAAGCCAGCGTAATACCTGCTTCGTACACATTGCGCAAAGTTCCTCACGCGCCTGCGCGAAAGTACGTATCTTTCTTTTCCAGTCACCGCTTTTTTGCGAATCTTGCCACCAGTAACAACTAGAACTTAAGTTTTTGCGTAGGCATATGTCTTGCTCTAAAGGAAGCTGCAAACAAGAAAAAGAAAGAAGCGCCACTGCCAAAAGCTCTTGGGATGAGTCGCAGTCGCTTCTAGATGAGGGAATGCTGTTTGAAAAGAGAGGATTGAGTTATGGAAGCCAGAGGGCGCGGCGAAAAGGCCGCATAGCAAGGCCGGTTGGATCCGGTCGTCTCTGGCGAAGCAGTGGCGTCCTAACCCTGCCGAAGTTCGTTGCACAAGCCGCAACGGAGGGGCATGAGATCAAGCTTGCAGGGGATACGGGCGAGGCTTGCGGGAGAG
>JBGPYG010000212.1:0-6757 GCA_041493085.1 Pyrinomonadaceae bacterium
CGCGCGCGGCTGCAAGAGAAGCAGAGTTGACGGTCCGTGAACTTGAGATTCTTCGCCTGTTGGGAAAGGGCAGCACAACATCAAGCGTTGCCAACCAACTTCATATTAGTCGCACCACGATCAACAATCATGTCCAGCACATCCTGCGCAAGCTCGACGCGCACACCCGCCTGGAAGCAATTCGTCGCGCGGAACACGCGGGGCTGATCTAGTCTTTGTCAGTTCGGCTTGATTGGCGTTATCCCCTACAATCAGCCTGCCGCCAGAACATACGCTCGTCCAGCGACGCTCTTGTTGCCTTACTTCAAAGCCCGCCCGTCGAACTTTACACGCGTGAAACGACGCAACTGTGGTTCTTTGATTCGCCACCCCTGAGAAATCTAACGGCTATTGCCGCTTAAAGACACCGGTTGCCACACTGCCAGGGTTCGTCTCGATGATGAATATCTCTTTCCCGTTATCAACAATCACCATGTTGTTGTTGATCGTGAAAAATCCGAAGCTAACCGCCACGGTCCCGGTGCAATCAGCATTGACTGTGTAGCTGCCCGTAAACGGGCTCGAGCTGATACTGCCGCCGAAGCTGTTGGTGTCATTGCCCGAGACAAGTCCCGCGCCGTCAAAAGTCATAGTTCCCACAGAGGCCAGCGTCGTCCCGAAAGCTGACCCAGTGTTGAGGTAGCCGTAGCTGCCTTTAACGGTCAGCAGGTTGCACTTTCCCTCGGCCTTTGCCTCAGGAGCCATGATACTGATTGCGGCAGAGATGCCAACGAAAAACGTGAGTGTGGAGATCAGTTGTGATGTTCTTTCTGGGCATTGTTTTTCTCCTTTCGTTGCGTCTCCTGCTTATCGCAGGAAGTGTTGGTTCGAATTTCAGAAAGTGAACAAGGCAGGGATGCCTTGCACCTTGGGTTAATCAACGCGCGGCACAGTCACGAATGATTGCCCTCCTACTCCTTTTAGCCTGCCTGCGCAATAATCAGGTCGCATCATTTTTCTGATTAGGATGTCCAGATGCGTGGAGATGAGATCAGAAACTTAGTGGCAGGCGCGCGAACCGGGACTTTCGATGCTATCGATCTGCGACAGACTAAGGGTCTCTTGACAGTACGACCGCGTTTGTCGACGCTTCAAAGGATGGCTTCAGACAATGCTAAGCGAGTGGTAATCTGCGTTATTCTCAATTGACCATAGAACCGTAAGGAGGACTCCGCGATGTCTACCAAATTGCCCCAACCTGTCGAAGACTTCAGAACAGATTACGCCGATGTTTGGAAGGCGTTTACCGAGTTAGGCGATCATTGTCATAAGGCTGGACCGCTGGATGAAAAAACGCGGCGCCTCGTCAAGGTGGCTCTGTCGATCGGAGCGGGGCTTGAGGGCGGGACGCACTCCGCGGTACGCAATGCTTTAGCATCGGGACTCAAACCCGAAGAAATTCGGCACGCGGCCGTACTGGGCATAACAACCATCGGGCTACCCGCAACGATTCGAGCATTGACCTGGATTAATGACGGTTTGTCACGAGGTCAGTAGTTCGGATGTCGATTACGCAGGTTGTTGCGCAGAGGTTTTGCGTACTCATCGCCGTCGCTCCATCCTAAAAACATACCAGAGCAGTCCCGCGTTCAGGCTTAAGCAAACCAGACTGGCTAGCGCCGCCGCCCAGATGTCCGACCGATCACCTCGAGGTGATCTTTGCCCGTAACCAACCTTTTCCGAAAACGGATTGAAGCTGGGGCTAAGATGGTGGCGCGACGTCTTTGTACTAAGCCAGCCGAAGCGATACCTGACGACCGCTAGGCCAATAAATACGGGCTTGTATTGTTTTGTAAGACTAGGTAATGCCGCTTTCACGGAACTTAAAATCCGTTTTCCGTAAGGTCGCGCGGGTTCGACTCCCGCCCTCGGCACCAATCGTTTCGATAATTTACAGAGACACTAGTAGATTGAGCCTCGAACTGCACCAGGCGAAGAGTTGCGTCGCTAGTCAGGTTCCGTCTCTTTCACGTGGCTCGATGGTTCTGCAGAGGATTGTATTTGGTCTGGCTCGTCGGGCGCTGGTTCAGTCGCTTCCGTATTTAGTTCAGACGGATTCTGGTACGCGAATACAACATCCTCTTGAGATGACGGAATCACGCGCGACGCCAAATCTTCTAGCAGTAAGCGCACTCGACCCGGCCCCTCAGCCTGTAACAGTGAATCGTTCTCCGCATTGATCTGAGGATCGAGACGAGTCAATTGAGCTGTTGTATGGCGGCAAGATCCGCAAGCGATCAAGTGGGACACCATCTGTGATGATGCTGCTTCCTCGAGTCGGCCCTCGACAAAGGCACAGACTGTATCCTCATCGGGGTGGGCATCCAGCGCCTCGGCTTCCGTGTAGGTCCTGAGACGATGATGGATCATATACCGAATGGCCGCCGTCTCTTTTTTTGTGCTGTGCCGCTTCACCGTGTCCTTTGCGAGGCTCCTTCAACTTAACAGTTTCCAGCCTCTCCTTTGTTCAAGCTCTTGTTCTCGGCCTTTTCGAGATTAAGACCCACACCCTGACCAAAATCCTCAGTCGCAATGTCCAGGCAAATGTCGATCTCGGCCGGGTTCAGGCCATGCTTGTTCTTCAACTCGGATTGAAAACGATCAGAAACCTTTCTATACACGTTGTCCAACCAACGCATCACGGTCGATTCATGTACGCGGGTCGAAGAATTGCCTTGCCGTTTCGGCCGTCGCTGGAACCAACGTCGAATTGAAGAGGTGGGTGCCTCAACAAGGCGCGCGATCTCACGAAGCTTGAGGCCCTCTACATGGTAGTAAAGGAGCAATAGCGTCTCGTGAGCATCAAGTGTTGCCAGGGATTGACCCAGCGCCGCGATGGTCACCGAGCGGTAACGTTCGCGCGCTACTTTTTCCAACATTGAATTTTCACTTCCGTGTGCCTCGGTGCGCCAACGCTGGCCCTCAGACATTTCGTCACCACTATTTGACCACTCTTCCAGAGGGATTTCATCCGGCCGCCCCCGATACAAATCTACTGCAGCATGCGAGATGACCGTGCGCAACCAGCCACGCAACGTACCTCGTCCCGTATAGGTCCTGAACTTCGATTGACGAACGCCGTCCACGGTCTTCGTTCCGTAAAGCTCGACGTAGGCAGAATCGATAACTTCATTGGCGTCCATGCCTCTGCCAACAAGTTGATGTGCGAGACGTTCAATAAACGACCGGTACTGCCGATCAAACTGCCACCAGGCTTGTTCATCACCGCGTGCGCAGGCGAGCGTGAGGTATAAATCAAGGTCTTGAAGCTCACTAATGAACTTCCGGATTTCCTGGGCCGTTGGTATTTCGCCTTCCTTTGCGAAACCGATCAGATACTTATCGACAGCCCCTTTGACGGCTTCTTTGAAATCTTCGCGCGACAAATCAACCTCTGGATACGCTTCCGCGCAGCGGGCATAGATCGCATCCAGGTCAGCAGCCCCCGCTGTTAGATTGTCGAGAAACTCCGATTCAGACGAAGTGTTGACGAAACGAGTGCGATTATCGGTCAAAGTTAGCCTATTATATTGGCAAAGAGCTTTTGCGAACAATTTATTATAAGAACCCAACTTCAGCCCAGGACTCTAGCTCGGGCGAGAAGACATCTTCCACAGAGCCGGCCATCAATTTTGGGACGCGCTAAGAGGAGCGGTTTTGCCTAATTAATCCTGCAAAAACCCCATGAGCAGACAAACAGCACATTTATAACGGGCTGGTGAGTGTCGAGGACTAGCGACGAGCAATAGCTCAGTTGAAAGGCGGAAGTTTCGTCGGCGAGGTAACCTTCATCACTGACGGCGCAGCTACTGTTACCGTACGCGCCCTCGAACTGACGCGTTACCTGCTATGGTCGAGGGAGGAGATGCGTCACCTCTTGAAGCGTAACGTCAGCGCGAGATTCGGCATGGAGGCGGTTCATAGACATCGACATTGACAAGAACATTGATGCGTCCAAGTCTGAAGTCTCACCAAACCGAATGCTTCAACTCGAGAGGGGACGAAAGCCTGCCCTGGACAAGTCTCGTTGTGATAACCAGGAGCGACCAAGGCTCATGTAGCGATCTGACTGCGCTAAACGCACAGGTTTTCATCGCTGGACCCCATCCTCTTTTAGGTCTCAGCCTCAACCAGGAAATCCGCCGGGCATAGCTCCACCGGGCATCCCCATTCCCTCAATTGGTGCTCCCGGAAGTCCCTTCTTAGCGCCATCATCGCCCCCGCGTGTGCGCAGCAGGGACGGATCAACATTTTTCAGTTGATAAAGTGTCTTGTACAGACCTTCGCGCTCGATCAATTCGTCGTGCGTGCCCTGATCGGCTATTCGGCCTTTGTCGATTACCAGGATCCGATCCGCAACGGCAGCTACAAAGTTGAGATCGTGGCTAATTACCAGACACGTTCTCTCCCGCGCATATTCTCGAATTACCTGAATCAGTCGGTTACGCTGATCCGCGTCCAGATTCTCGGTCGGTTCGTCCAGCAACAGCACCTCCGGCTTGCGCAATAAGCAGCGAGCCAGAGCGATCAAACGCTTCTGCCCACCGGATGGTACCTGGACGTCGACTACCGTGTCGTAACCCTTGGGCATTCTCTGGGGATCAACGATAACGTCGTGGATATGTGCTAGCTTGCAGGCCTCGTCAACCTCCGCATTGGTCGCTTCATTTCTACCGAGTCTGACGTTCTCCCTGATCGTGTCTTTCAAGAAGAAGGGGAACTGCGAAAGTTTTGAAACCTGTTCGCGCAAGGAATTGAGCGTTGCATTGGAGATGTCCTTACCTTCGAGCAGAATCCGTCCCTGTTGCGGGTCAAGAAACCGCAAAATCAAGTTCATGATTGTAGACTTGCCGCAGCCGATCGGTCCGACGACTGCGATGGTCTCGCCTTCCTTAATCTCAAAAGAAACGCCGTTCAAGACCTTCTGCGTTGGCGAGTAACCGAAGACGACGTTGTCAAAGGTGATGTCACCATGAACTTCACCCAGAGCTACAGCTCCGGGCTTCTCAACAACGGTTGGCTTTGTATCGAATAATTCGTACGTGGAGACGATCCCTGGCACCAATGATTGATACATCGTGTAGGAGCTGATCAGTCTCTGTACGGGCGTAAACAAGTTTGGCGCCATCTGCATAAAGACGAGGGCGCTCGCAAATGTAAGTCCCCATTTTTGGCCTAGCAGAATGGCAAACAGCAGGATGAGAGCGGTTGTCAACGAAATAAAGACCTGCGCGCCACTGTTGCTGAGACTCATCCAGGCAGTTGTACTCGCAGTGCTCTTGGCCGCATTCTTTGACGCTTCCCAGAATCGGGCATTTCTTTTCGGCTGCGCGTTGAAGACTTGAATGTCGGAAATGCCGTTTATGGTTTCCTCCAGTTCTGAGCCCAGCTCTCGAGCGCTCAGGTTGATTCCCATTGACCCCTTTTGCAATTTAGCGCTCGTAAAACGGAACATGAGAACAGTAAGAGGAGCCATTACGAACAGCACAAGTGTCATCTGCCAGCTCAGCGCCAACAAATAACTGATGACGATGATCAGTACTATCGCATCCACAACCGGAGTCAGCACCACTTGCGTAAGCAGTCGCTGGACTGCTGTGGTCTCTGAAAGCACACGCTGCATCAATGCCCCAGTCTGACCGCCCATAAAGAAATCAAGCGAGAGTGTTTGAATGTGCTCATAGAGCTTTTGTCGGAACCCCGTCAGCAGTCGTTGGTCTAAATTCGCATCCACCCACGCCCGAAAGATATCAAGGACGTTACGCAGCACTATGGCGCAGGTCCAGATCACGAAGATGGTGGTGAAGGATAAAGGCGTGGCTAGCCAGTCTGTAATGAAGGGTATCGAGAACGAGCCCGCTTCCCCGGCATGTGCCGTCTTGTCGTAGAAGGATCCGCTCAAGGTCCAGACGGTGTTCCAGTTGCCTGTTTTTGCGGCGTCGCCAAAGAGTTTGATGAGCGGTCCAAAGGCGGCAGCCGCCACAAACGGAAGCAAGAACATAACCAGCGAGAAAAACAGCGACAGCGCTACGAACGCCTTGTGCTCGGCGAGAAGCTTGAAAGCGCGTTTGAGGTAGGGACGGGCGTTCATGCGGGGCATTTCCTTCATGCGGATATTGCCGCCGCCTGGCCCCTTATCTCCGGGTATGCCTTCAGGCCCAAGCGGCAACGCTCCAGGCAGAGCGACACCAGGAGGTTGGCCGGTAGCCATTTCTATTGGTTGTCCGGAAGGCCCATAGTGCGACATGTCAGGGACCGGCATGCCAGGAATCGGAGGCTTCGACATGGATTAGTTTCCCTTCTGATCAGGACAGAGAAAAGCTGCGTAAGCGGAGTGGTAGTAATACAAACACAGCAGGCGGGCAAGAAACCAGTCTTTACCCGCTGCTGTGAATAGCCTTGACATTGACCGTGTCTAGGACAGATGTGATACCTGTAATCTCCAGGGACACTCTGCTAACACTCGGTATCTGCGGTGTGCTTCTAGCAGTAGCAATAATAGTAATGCCACCAGCATCCGTAGGCATTACAAAGAAGTTGACGACAAACGCAGATATCGCCATAGGCCTGAACTTCACCCAGGCTCTCTGCATTTTCCACCCTTGTCGCGCTCATTGCAGCGCTGCTCTTGGGGATCTCGCTGCCCGAAGCCTTTTGGCTTTCGGGAAACATCTGGGCTGCTTTCTCGCCCGTAACTGCATACTGTTGGAGTACGCTA
>JBGPYG010000048.1:0-14237 GCA_041493085.1 Pyrinomonadaceae bacterium
GGCAATAGAGAAGGAAACTGACGAAACCTCTCAGCCTGCCGACAAAGAGGCATAGGATTCAGAGGCCCTCCGGACAAAGTTATTCCTTAATGTATAACCTTAACTTGGAAGTATCGCCTGGCTTCACTCTTTCGCCACGAATCTAAACCTCCATGCCTGCTAAGCCCGCAACGCGAGATCATCACCCGGCGCGGGTAGAGCGCTCGGGACTTCCGCGTCGGCGAGCTGGAAAGGCTGCCTCGACGCGACTAGTCCTTCCGAAAGATAAACAAAACCTTGAGGTAGAGCTTGAAGGTCGAGTCGTAAAGCTGACCAATCTTGGGAAGTTGTTCTGGCCCAAGTTGGGAATAACCAAGCGCGACCTGCTCCAGTATTACGCAGATGTATCGCCATTGCTGCTTCCTCACCTGACAGATCGGGCGATGGTAATGAAGCGTTATCCTAATGGTGCTGCGGGCGAGTTCTTCTTTATGAAGCGCGCGCCCTCGCCCCGGCCCGAATGGATTGATCTTTGCCACATCGAGCATTCCTCCAGCAACGTAATCGACTTCCCGATGATTCAGGATCTGGCATCCCTTCTTTGGGTAGTCAATCTCGGCTGCATCGACCTGAACCAATGGTATGCGCGTTGTGATGATGTAGACCGCCCGGACTATTTGCACTTTGATCTCGACCCCGTGCCCGGCGCTTCCTTCAAGAAGGTGATTGAAACTGCGCTATTGCTGCGACAAGGAGTTGAGTCTTTGCAGATGCCTTGCTATGCGAAGACTACCGGCTCAAAAGGAATTCATGTTTACGTTCCCATTGAGCGAGGGCCAACCCAAAAGCAAGTGTGGGGTTTTGCCAAGGAGTTTTCTCATGCCCTCGCCGCGCAGGCGCCGCAACTCATAACCGCGGTTTACACGGTTTCGAAAAGGCCCAGGGGCAGGGTATTGGTCGACTACAACCAGAATGCCTGGGGCCGCACGCTGGCCTCGATTTACTCCGTGCGACCGCGGCCGAAAGCAACAGTCTCAACTCCCGTGGAGTGGTCTGAGATTGAACGAGGAATCAGCATCGACGATTTCAGAATGGACAACGTCCCCGCGCGACTTCGCCGGCTGGGAGATCTTTGGAAGCCAATGCTCGCGAAGCGAGGCCGGTTCCAGCTTGAGGTTTACCTTTAAGGCGCAGCCTTAGGTTGCACGGCAGTCGGCGCTGAGCAGTTCCAGATCAATTGACGTAAAACCTCAGAGGTCGGCAAGCAGACAGCTCAGAGAAAACCTTAAGAGACGTGAACTGTCGATAGTGACCTGAGCATCAGAGCGACCGGGTCTGACGCGAGGTTCAGGTTCAAACGTGCCGGAGGGTGAATGCAGAAGGTCGAGAAGGAAACGTCGGATCATTCTACAAGTAGCGTCTGGACGATAGGGCACTCGATTCGCGCCGTCGATGAGTTCAATCAGATTCTACTTTCACACGAAATTGCTGCTCTCGTAGACGTCAGGAGTTTTCCCGGTTCTCGACGATATCCCCACTTCAACAAGCCCGAGCTTTCCCACGCTCTTGAAGGGGCAGGAATACTGTATTCCCATGTCCCGCAACTAGGCGGGAGACGGCGACCCACTCTTCATTCAAAGAATACGGCTTGGAAGAACGCCTCATTTCGAGCGTACGCTGACCACATGGAAAGCGACGAATTCAAACAGGGAATTGAGGATTTGCTCGGCCTGGCTCACACGAAACGGACCGCGCTAATGTGTGCTGAGGCCTTATGGTGGCGATGTCACCGAAGCTTGATCGCGGACTACTTGAAAGCAAGCGGCGTTGCGGTGATTCATATTCTGGATGGCAAACACACGGAAAAACATCCTTACACTTCGGCCGCACGAATTGTCGATGGTCGGTTGTCTTACGAGGGTCTGTTTGTGGAATGAACGCGGAGCCAGCTAAGCACCGTGCAGTGAAGTTAACCTAAAACCTTAGCTCCCCTTGCTGTGCCAAACTTTCTTCTTGCTACCCTTCCTACGCCGCTTGACGCCGGTGCGGTGAGGGATCTTTTTAGGGTCTCCGGTGGCCGCTTTCTTAACATCGCCGCCTTCGTCTTCGGCAATTTCCGCCAGCGTCCTGCGGGTGAGAATTGAGGCTGGAGCAATGTCAGTGACTTCTTCTTCGGTGGTGTAGTAATCCCGGTGCTTTATCAACAACCATTGGCGGTCTCTCGTTCTTACCAAGACCCACGAGCCCTTCAGCTTCTTTCCGTTCAAGGAAAACTTTAACTCCCCCTTACGTATCGCCCCGCTGACGTCGTTGGTATTTTCGGGTTCGTAGGTTCCGTAGTCCCAAACCATCACCGTACCGCCGCCGTATTCACCTTCCGGTATGACTCCCTCAAAGTCTGCGTAGTCGACCGGATGATCCTCAACCTGCATCGCCAGTCGCTTGACGGTGGGATCAAGCGAAGGTCCCTTAGGAACTGCCCACGACTTTAAGACTCCGGCTGCCTCGAGCCGGAAATCATAGTGGAGCGCCGTGGCCCGGTGTTTCTGGATAACGAAAATACGGCCAGTCTTGGTGCGCTTCTTCTCCGGCCCAGGCTCCGGCGTTTTGTTGAAACGTCGTTTCTTTTTGTATTCGGTTAAGGAAGCCATCGAATCCTATGCAAGCTTGATGTGATTCTTTAACTATCGCGAACGGATTCCATTTTACTGGGCGTTTGCAGCAGCCGCTTCGCTCGGTACTTCTACCTCAGATTGGTCCGCGAAAAGCTCAGATTGGACCGGGTCCAATCCCAGCACTTCTCGAACTCTGCCGAAGCTGCGCCGGTGAATTGGCAAGGCCCCCAGCTCTTTCAGGGCTCGACAATGTTCAGGTGTTGGATAACCCTTGTGCGACGCAAAGCCGTAACCCTGGTATAGACCGTCCATCTCGAGCATGTGCGCATCGCGCGTCGTCTTGGCGATTATTGAAGCGGCTGCGATGCTCGCTGAAAGCGCATCTCCGCGAATGATCCCGCGCTGCGGCGAAGGGCACTGGGGTATCCTCCGGGCGTCCACCAACACAAAATCAGGAAAGCAGCTCAACCCGTTTACCGCGCGCTGCATTGCCAGCAGGCCGGCGTGATAGATGTTTATGCGGTCAATCTCTTCCACTTCAGCAAAGCCGAAGGACCAGCAAACCGCATCTTGCTTAATTTGAGCAGCCAACTCCTCGCGTGTTTCATGATCGAGAATCTTCTTCGAATCGTTCAGGCCGCGGAGCTTGTAGTTCTGTGGCAGAATCACTGCGCCCGCTACAACCGGACCTGCCAGAGGCGCCATTCCTGCTTCGTCCACACCGGCGACGAGCGAGTAGCCTCGGGACCAGAGGTCGATCTCAAACCGCAGCAAGGTGTGAAGACGCTGTCCTTCAGAGCGATTGCTGCGATAACGCTCGCGAATTCGTTTTGCCAACTGATGGGCACCGTGGCGCGTGTCCACCTCCAGAGCTTCCAGCAAACCTTTAGGTACGGGCCTGCTCCGCTCGAGAAATAGTTCTCTTAGTTCAGGTATAGATTTACCTAGTAAGTCTTCGACTGAAGGCATGCTTCACTGCCAAACCTTTGCTGTCGGAGTTAGTTTGATCCACGCGGTCGTAACGGAAGTGTTATTCTAAAACGAAAAGTTCGGTTCGGCGAGTATCGAAAAGAAAAAACATCAACGTCGATAGAAATAAAGAGTTGACCGCTCAGCAACTACCTAAGACGCAACTTCGTCTTCTCGGACTTCTGCCGCTGGCATTTTTCAGTGCACAGGCACTTCACTACTGGCAAATCAATGAACTTGGACACATGCTCTGGATGTGTAACATCGGAAACTTGGTCCTCGCGCTCGGGCTCTTTTTCGAGCAGGCAATGCTGATCCGGGTTGCAGTCATCTGGATGGTGCCCGGTGTCGCAGTTTGGTTCCTGTATGTAGTGCCCACATGGGGAATGCTTCTAAGCGGGAGATTTAGTTACACGGAATTGTTTGGAGTTGCGTCGTCAACGCTCGCGCACCTGGGCGGGTTCTCTGTTGGGATAGTGGTGTTGCGAAAGGTCGGAATGGAGGCGCGGGCGTGGCTTTATGCCTTCATCTGGTATTTCGTCGTGCAGCTACTCTCGCGCCTGGTGACCCCTGCCGAAATGAACGTAAACCTCTCGCACAAGATTCAAGGCGGATGGGAACAAGCCTTCAGTTCTTACTTGAGGTTCTGGTTCGTGTTGACGTTGCTGGTAGGCATTTGCTTATGGCTTCTTGCTCTATTATTGAGAATGTTGTGGCCTACCTCTACTGAAACCGTAGCGGCCACCTCAAACGCAACTTCCTTAATCCCTTAGGCGCCTCGCTTCGCCAGTTTCGCTTGTTGCTACCAGTTTCTTCTGAAGCACCGGAGCGGATCTTTGGGCGGCAGTATCGTCCGTCGTTGTGGCCGATGGGTTGAAGACATAGCTGTCACGCGTGCGGACCGCCAAATTTGGCTGGTTCACGCGCACCCTAACTTGCCGTCGTTGTCCCGCCTGCGCCGGTGTCTTCGGGTAATAGCCCAAACTATATTGTCGGCGCAGCTCCTCGGCGATGTTGGCGAAGGCGGAGGAAAGATTTTGTGTTGAGTCGGCTTGATAGCTTCTGGCGCCGGTTCTATCGGCGAGTTCGTGCAGATAGCGATTTGCCACATCGTATTCACGCCGACTGTTTCCTACTCCGCCACCCCCACCAGAGCCACGACCGCCGCCCTTGCGGAGTATTCCGCCGAGGATCTGACCCAGAATGTCCCCGTTTGAATTCGGCCACCGACCTGAACCTGGCCAGCCTGAGCCACCACCCTGATCCACGTAGGTGTCGTATTGCACCGGATAGATCAGTGCATCGAGTTCTTCGGCGTCACGAACATTGCTGGCGTAAGAAGCATGTCGGCTCGTAGTGTCGACGCCGTCGGTGAAAAGAACAATCGCTTTGCGGCCCGCCACACTATTCAGCCTTTGGTTCATAACGAGATCGACTGCATCATATAACTTTGTGCCATTGCCCGGCCGCGTGCGCCGAATCGCGTCGCGCAGGCGGGAGCGGTCGTTAGTGAACTCGGTCAGAACTCTCACGTCATCGTCAAATGATACGACCATCACCTGATCGTCTTGCCTCAATTGATTTACGAAAGTGATCGCAGCGTCCTGAATGTCTTCAAGCCGGAAGCGAGTGGACCCACTGGTGTCGAGCATCAGTACCACTGAGAAAGGTTTGTCGACCGAAGAGAAAAAGGCTACGTCTTGTTCGACGCCGTCTTCCCAGAGTCGAAAGTCTTCTTTCCGTAGGTTTGGAATATATCTGCCGTCGCGATCCATTACGCTGACTGGCAACGTGACGAGGGTGGTGTTGACGCGTATTACGTCGCCGGCATCCACTTCCTCGGGCCCATTAGGTGTAGCAACGGAAGGGTCTCGCCCGGACTGCGGACCGGGTGTCCGAGTTGCGCCGCCGAGCACGGGCGCGCGAGAAGGAGCAGAAGCGTTCGGCGCTGTCGGCGGAGGGTTTTGTCCAACTCGCCGCTGACGCGTTTGCGCATTCAAGGACGCAGCGCCCAGCGCAAACAGGCAGAGGAGCAGGAAGTAAAATGTAAATTTTTTCATGACAAAGCTCCTCGTTAGAAGGTCTCACGCGTGGCGGTGCCACGTACGTTGGATGCAGAGATTCCGGATTAGATGCTTAGAGCCTGGCGACAGACCGAGGAGAGAATGAACATAAGCAAGATAGCGCGCCAGCGCGAATGTTGCAAGGCAAAAGCCGATTAGCAACTGTGAAAGCGATGCTTTCCCTGGGAAGTTTTGTTGGCGCCGTCGCGGCCAAACTGGAATTGTGCGATTATCTCTCGCTGCTAGTTACAGATTCCTTATGCGGATTTTCCGACGCCTACATTACTGGTGGTCGCTGTTTGTGGCGGCGGCGCTCTTGCTTGTGCTCGGTCCACCGGTGCTCCTGGTCGCATGGCTAACACGAAATCATGATCTGGTTTACCCCTGGGCATTGTTTGGCGCGCGAAACTGGTTGCATTTGAGCGGTACGAAAGTGCAAGTAAGTGGCTGCGAACATCTCGAGCCAAATCAGACATACGTGTTTATTTCGAATCACAGATCCTATCTCGACACTGCTACGCTATTTGTTTATACGGGCCGGAGACTCGGCCTGCTGGCAAAGAAGGAGTTGCTCAACGTTCCCATATTGGGATATGGCATGGGTTTCGTAAACGTTATGGCAATCGATCGCTCTAACAGCGAAAGAGCCCGCGAGACAGTGGCAGCCGCCACTGCTCGAATTCGTTCCGGCAGATCGTTTGGCGTATTTGCCGAGGGCACGCGGGCATGGCCAGGTGAGTTTCTTCCCTTTAAAAAAGGAGCGTTCTATATGGCCGCGCAAGCAGGTGTGCCAATCGTGCCGGTAGCGATCAAGAATACGGACGAATTAATGGGAAAGGGAACTGGCGAAGCAAGGGCCGGAACTATCGAGATGGTTATGCTCCCACCGATTTCAACGGCCGGCTACTCAACGGATGCAGACGTGAAAGAGTTGGTCAACCGCGTACATTCGTTGATTGGTAAAGAACTCGGCGTTCTGTGACCAGCCCTCACGATAGCCAGCAATTAGAGTTCGATGGCTAGTGCGCTTAGGGTTTGCGCGGATTTGTTGCCGGTGGCTTTGTTTCCTTTTTCGGAGCGTCGGGATCTTCGATCTCAATTATTTTCACATCAGCCCGGGCAGGCGCAAAGTCGGAATAACGGACTTTCATTCGAATATGTAATGTATCTCCATTATCGAAAACCAGTTCCTCATCAGCATATGAATAGGTCGGGAACCAATAGCGGCCGTCAATCTGTTCGCGATAAGTTTCCACAGTTGGAAACTTATTCTTTTTGGTTTCCGGAACCCCTTTGCCCCGAGTCTTAACAATCTGGAGGTCCTGGTCCTCAACCCACACCCGGCCCAAAAAGAAACGCTCCTTAGTCTTCTTTGGGTCCGGCATTACCTTTGGCGAGACATCGAAAACGTAAAGACTCAGTTCATCGATCTTTTCCTTACCGACATATTTGAAATCGTATTGAGCTATCTTCGATGGCTCCAACGCGAATGGTTGAATTCCACCCAGGTCGTCCAGATCTTCCTGAGTGACCTGCTGGAATGACGGCATCGGAAAGTAACTGATCTTCTCGTAGCGGTTTCCCTGATCGTCAAAGGTGAAGAGTGACACTCGATGATATTCCCCGGTAATCTGACCGCCCATCCCCAGGCTCTGGAGCACGGCATCGCGTTTAAAGGAGTACTCATTCAACGCGCGGCGAAACTGTCCTTCCTTTGCCGTGAAAGTCTTAACAATGCGGTCCACTTCGGTTTGAGGCAGCGCACCGGAGTTGTTGCTCAAGTCCTGAGCCCACTCGAGAGGCGCCGTCGATACAAACAGAAGCAGGAATGCGCCTGCCAAGATCCACCTGTTTGTTGGCCTTTTTGCGCTCATTTGTCTATTCCTAACCGACGAGAAGTCTCAATTCGAAGGGCTTCTTAAATAAAAAGACCGGCGTTCAGATGCCCGAAAAGAAGTTGATGTTGCCAGTCCACATGCAAGCGCCGAGGGGCAGCCAGGTCGGCCCGAACGGATAATCACTTTCTTGTTGCAAAGTTCCCTGCATCTGATGTAATGTGGCCCTCGCAGAAACAGTTAACTCCCAGCTTCATCCCGATAGTATGTTTTGAATTGTACGACGTCTGGAACGGAGAGTCTTTTGCAAGGCGCTCAAATCGGGCGAATCAGGGGTAAACGCAAAGAGGATTAGTAAGGTCCTCACGTCGGTAACCAGCAACGTCCGAAATTTCCTGTGAACCTCAAAGCGCGAGAGCGCAGACGCAACGCCGAGCGGCCGCGTTGCTACATAGGAAAGACGTAAGATCAAGCTTTGGGAGGAGCCTGATCGGAAGCTTGTAACCGATGATGTGCGCGGCGGCTGTCACTCCTTCTGGGCGGAGTGGCAAACATGCCGCCGCGCGCACCCCAGCGTTGTTCGGAAGTCCTCCGCAAATCGCGACGAATCCCTATCAAAGCTGCACATTGTAACACCACTCTGAAATGAGCGGCGCAACCTTCAGCTTGTTCTCTCAGACTGCAAATTCGACGGTGGGAAGGTTTGGAATGATTCCTCGCTCGAACCCTTCTGTAAGCATGCGCTGAACAGCCGCTCGACCACGATCGGTGTAGTCCAGAGTTAGATCATTCACCCACATCGTGACGAATCGATCCGCGAGGGCCGAGTCCATGTCACGGGCAAACTGCATGGCATACTCCAGCGCATCTTCTCGATTGGCGAGGGAGTAGCGAATACTTTCCCTGAGACAATGTGAAACGTGGCGAATAATCTCGGGACCCAACTCACGTCGAATGGCATTCCCACCCATCGGTAAGGGCAAGCCGGTCCGCTCGTACCACCATTCACCCAGATCCAGAATCTTATGCAGCCCGATGGATTCGTAGAAAAGTTGTCCCTCATGGATTAGCAGCCCTGCATCGCACTGCCCGCTCTGGACGGTTTCAATTATTTTGTCGAAGGGCACGACCTCATACTGAAAATCAGGATTGAAAATGCGCAACGCCAGGAACGCACTGGTCAGCGTTCCAGGTATCGCAATCTTGAGGCTGGGTATGTCCGCGGCTTTGGCCGGCTCTCGCGAAACCAGAACCGGTCCGTAGTTGTCTCCAATCGAAGCGCCGTGGGGCAGCAGAATATATTTGTCAGCGATGTACGCGTATGCGTGGAAGCTGACAGCCGTAACGTCGTAAGTTCCCCGGAAGGCTTCTTCATTTAGCGTTTGTATGTCTTTGAGAACGTGGGTGAAGCTAAGATTACCGGTATCGAGCTTGTTAGTGGCCAACCCATAGAACATAAAAGCATCGTCCGAATCCGGAGAATGCGCGACTGAGATTGTGCGGGTTTCAGTTAGTGTTGACATAAGAATACTTCAGTGGAAAACGTACGAGTGGTTAATAGGCAAAACTAGACGAGACTAACATTACTTGGCGCAATACTCCGTTCGATGGGGTTATAAACTGTATCCCGCTCGACAGCTTCGAAACCGGCATCTTCGATCAAAGCCACCAACTCACTTCGCGATATCTTGACTTCATTGTTGGATTCAATCGAATAGCTCTCGGAGAGTTCGCCACCCTCGGTTATGGTTCCGTCAATGTCATTAGCGCCGTAATGCAACGCAACTTGGGCGAGGCGTTTTCCCAGCATTACCCAGTAGGCTTTCAAATGGTCGAAATTGTCGAGCAGAAGACGTGACACGGCCATTGTTTTCAAAGAATCAACTCCGGAAGGTCCAGGCAAATGCGCGAGTTGCGTTTTCTCCGGATAAAAAGCGAGCGGAATGAGGCATTGAAAGCCGTGTGACTGATCCTGCTGCGCGCGCAAACGCAGCAGGTGATCGACGCGATCCTCAACCGACTCAATGTGTCCATAGAGCATCGTCGCGTTCGTTTTAAGTCCTGCCGCGTGGACTTTCCCCGATAATTCCAGCCAACGATCACCGTCGCATTTATGAGCGCAGATCATTGAGCGGGTCGGTTCGCGAAAGATTTCCGCGCCGCCGCCGGGACAGGAATCCAGGCCTGCTTCGATTAACTTCTCGATTACGTCTTCGTCGCTCATCTTGTAAAAATGCGCAAAGTGGTCGAGTTCGACCATAGTAAAGGCTTTGAGATGAAGCTGAGGGTAGTGCTGTTTGAGACCGGAGAGCAGGTCAGTGAAATAACTGAAAGGCAGCTTTGTGTTGAGTCCCCCGGTAATGTGAATTTCAGTGGCGCCTTCCTTCACTGCCTCACCGGCAACGCGGAGACTGTCATCAATGTTATGAGTATATGCGTCTGGCTGGCGCGGCGTGCGATAGAAACCGCAAAACTTACAGTCGGCGTAGCAGACGTTCGTAGGATTGAGGTGGCGATTCACATTGAAGAACGTTGTGCGGCCGTGTTTCCGGCGGCGCACGGTATCTGCCAACTTGCCAAGCGCCGGCAAGTCGTCAGTTGCAAACAGGGCAAGACCATCCTCAAAAGAAAGTCGCTCGCCGCCCTCAACCTTCTCGGCTACCGCGGCTAATATTCGGTCCTGGGAAAAATTCATGAAAGAGTCCTTAGGAGAACCGCCCCTCCAAACGTTACTAATAAAATCACGCTTACAAAAGCGTTAGTTGTAAAGAACGCCGCATTAAGTTTACTCAAATCATCCGCACGCACCAGCCGGTGTTGATAGACGAGCAAGACGGCCGTGGCCACAACTCCTATCAGAGCGAACGCGCCAAGATGGGTAGTCAAGTATAAACCAAGAAGGGCAGCAAACGCGGCGACATGGAAAAAACGCGCTATCCAGAGCGAGCGCGCGATGCCAAAGCGTTTTGGAATCGAATGGAGTCCCGCCTGCACGTCAAAGTCATAATCCTGGCAGGCATACAGCACGTCAAAACCGGCAGTCCACAACAACACAACCAGCGACAGCAAGAGCGGCACTGGACTGTCCAAAGCACCGCGGACAGCTATCCAGGCTCCGGTCGGAGCGATAGAAAGACACCAGCCAAGCAGCAGATGGGAGAGCAACGTCCAGCGTTTGGAAAATGAATAGAGCAACACGCTGGCGAGAGCGACGGGCGCGAGCGACAGTGTAAGGCGGTTTAGCATCGCTGCGGCGACGAAAAAAAGAGTTGCGGAGATAAGCGTGAAGGCCCACACAAAGCTGACTGACAAAAGACCCGCGGGCAGGGCACGATTTGAAGTTCGCGGATTGCGGGCGTCGTATTCTCGATCTGCTATTCGATTGAAAGCCATCGCCGTCGAACGCGCCCCGACCATCGCGGCGGTAATCCAGAGAAGCTGCTTTAGAGAAGGCAATCCGTTCGCAGCAAGCACCGCCCCGAGAAATGCAAACGGCAACGCGAAAAGCGTGTGCTCAATCTTGATCATTTCGAGCGTGACGCGGATGTTTCGGAGGAGGCGTGGCATAACGGTCCTAGTCTTCCCTGGCGCTTGCGAACTCGATAGGGTCGCCAGCTTGTTCCTTCAGGCCTTTCCATTGTGTGGCTTGCGAGTGGGGCACACCTAAGTGATCAAGAATGCGGAATACCAGGTGGTCGACCAGAACCTCAATAGTTTGTGGCCGATGATAGAAGCCCGGGCTGGCGGGAATGATGTGCGCTCCTGCTCGAGACAGACGCAACATGTTTTCCAGGTGAATCGCGTTGTAAGGCGTTTCGCGCGGCACCAGCACCAGCCTGCGGTTTTCCTTTAAAGTGACGTCAGCAGCGCGATGGATTAGGTTTGTTCCTGCGCCCGAAGCAATCGCCCCGAGCGTGCCCATCGAACAGGGAACGATGACCATTCCTTCCTGTGGCTGAGAGCCCGAAGAAGGCCGCGCGGCCACGTTGTCGAGACGATGCAAATGAATGAGCCTTGAGTCCAGTGGCAGGCCCAGCCAATGATTAATCTTACCCCGGTCAGCATCGGTTAGATCAACGCCAAGCTCGACGCGCGCCACGGTCGTCGCGGCCTCCGACATGATCAAATTGATGCGCTCGACCACTCCGCTCGCGGCCATGTGCGCCAGCGTGCGCTGCGCGTAAATTGAACCCGATGCCCCGGTTATGGCTACTGTAAATTCCATGTTTGTGTCGTAATTGAATCTTACTTGGCGGCTAGTTTCGACGCAAGTTAGCGCATTCGGATGACGCGAAAAACAGTTTGCGTTACAGTAAACACCAAAATGGACATAAAAAGAATAGAAGAACTCTTAGTGGCTTTCAAGAGAGACGAGATCGAAACGTCTGAAGCAGCGCGTCGCATCAGCGAGCTCAACTACGAGGACATCGGCTACGCGCGAGTGGATCATTCGCGTTCGGCTCGTCAGGGTTTTCCCGAAGTTGTCTTTGGTGCCGGCAAGACTCGCGAACAAGTTGTCGGCATAGTTGAGCGTTTGGTTCAGCATGCGCCCAACGTTCTCGTCACGCATACTGACGAAGGGACATTTGGCGAAGTGCGAAACATAATCACGGAAGCCGAGTGGCATGACACGGCAAAGTTGATAAGGATCCAAAGAGATAACGCTGAACGCGGCGTCGGCGAGATTGCGGTGGTGACCGCGGGGACAAGCGACATACCAGTCGCGGAAGAAGCTGCGCTAACGGCGGAGGCGATGGGAAATCGCGTCAAACGCGTGTGGGATGTTGGCGTCGCCGGCATCCATCGCGTGCTGGCCGAACGTTGCCTACTGCAAGGCGCGCGCGTCGCAATTGTCGTGGCCGGAATGGAAGGGGCATTGCCTTCAGTGGTCGGTGGGCTGGTGAGCGTGCCGGTGATCGCCGTTCCCACGAGCGTTGGTTACGGCGCTTCCTTTGGCGGCATCGCGGCGCTCCTGGGCATGCTCAACTCGTGCGCGTCAAATGTGACGGTGGTGAATATTGACAACGGGTTCGGTGCAGGCTTCGTCGCGAGCCTTATCAACCGCAAGTGGGAAGAGCCTTCACCATGACGAAACGATCAACTGAATACTGGGACCGCGGGCGTCTCGCCCGCCGTGCGCGCGGAGCGCAAGGTACTTTCTAAGCTTAAGGTTTCTTCCGAGCGTCCGAGCGCCTGACGGCGCCTGGCGGGCGAGACGCCCGCGGTCCCAGGAAGAGGGCACGCGTTTTCAGCACAGTTAAGGGTTGATTAAATTGTTGAGCCGCTCCGCCCAGTCCTGATCGAAATTCTGCAAAATGTTGTACTGCTCGAGTGCGCTGTCTCGATTGCCCATCGCCAAATGTGATTTGCCGAGGTTGTAATAGGCCCTGCCGAAGTCAGGCTTCAAACGAATCGCTTGCCTGAAAGCTTCCACTGCCTCCGGTAGCCTCCCCAGTTCCAGATACGCTTCGCCCATGCTGTTCGGCGCATTTGCGTCTCCTGGTTTCAACGCTGTGATCTGCTTGAAGATTTCGATGGCCTCGGAATACTTTTTGGATTTCAAATACCTGGAGCCGAGTCGTTCGTAAGCGCTCGTATAATCGGGGCGCAAGCGAATCGCCTGCTTGTAGGCCTGAATCTCATCGTCGGCGCGCCCCCAATCCCGGTAGACCAAACCGAGTGCATAATAGGCGTCCGCAGCGTTGTAAGGATCGATGCGGATAGCCTGGCGATAGTTTTCAACAGCTTCGCGATACTGTTTCAGGTAATAGTTTGCCAGGCCGATGTTGAAATAAGACTCGGCGGATGGTCTCAGGGTGACCGCTTTTTTCGAAGCCTCAATCGCTTCGGCGTGACGACCAAGCTTCTCATTGCAGAATCCAGATTGCGCCCAGGCTTCAGCGTAGTTTCCATCGGACTCCACCGCTTTCTCGAAATACGGCAGCGCGTTCTCGCAATCGTCCTTCGAAAGAAAACTGAGGCCGTCGCGAAAAGACTGGACAGCTTTGGCGCGCTTGTTTCTGCCGGTCGCTGCCACTAAGTCAGACAGCGATAGCAACGCGCCGCCTTGCAGTTGTGAAATTCGTTCTGAAGGTATGGCGAAGTTAACGCTCTGGCCGCCGGTTATCTGCAACGTCGCGACGCCAATCACTTGTCCCTGCATGTTGACCACCGGGCTGCCGCTCGAGCCCGGCGAAATTGGCGCGGTAATCTGAATTATTCGTCCAAACGTCGGAATATCGCGCACGGCCGAAACGATTCCGTTGGTGACGCTGCCTTCCAGCCCAAAAGGATTGCCGATTACGACCACGCTTTCGCCTTCCTGCGGCGAAGTCCGGTCAAGCAGGAGAGGCCGGACCTGATTCGGCGGCGCATCAACTCGCAACAGCGCCAGGTCACCCTCGGCATCAACTGCAATCACACCCTTAACCGGATACACCCTGCCGTTGTAAGAGTGCACTTCCGCGCGGTAGGCGTTTTCAATGACGTGGCGATTGGTTACAACGCGATCGGAAGCGATGAAGAAGCCGCTGCCCCGCGACAGTTTCTCGCCACGAGCATCAAAGGTTTCGATGGCGACGGCCGATGGCTTGATTCGCCGAACGAGTTCTGGGAGGGAATCTTGAGCAACAGGGTTTGCTACAGCAGCGTTTGGTGCTGCGGCAAGGACGAGGATCAATATGAGCCCAAGGCATTTCATTGAACTATATCAGACTTCTTTCACAACCCAGCGAGTGCGAGGTGCTGAACCTGAGACACGATCTCGCTGAGTTTCA
>JBGPYG010000256.1:0-6102 GCA_041493085.1 Pyrinomonadaceae bacterium
AGGTATTCGATGTTGGCGCGCGTCGTATCGAAGTTGGTGTTGTTTGGAACTATGCTTCCTTTCTTGCACATGACCGAGAAGAGGATGCGCTCGGCGGCGCGTCCCTGGTGCACCGGAATCACCTGCTTGAAACCAAAGATGTCGCGCACGACCTCTTCAAAACGATAGAAGCTCTTGCTGCCGGCATAAGACTCGTCGCCGCGCATCAACGCAGACCACTGCTCCGCGCTCATCGCCGCCGTGCCGCTGTCGGTGAGCAAATCGATGATGACGTTTTCCGCTCGGAGCAGGAACAGGTTATACGCGGCTCCTTTAAGATAAAGCTCCCGCTCGGTGCTCGTGGTCATCTTGATGGGTTCGACTACCTTGACTCTAAAAGGCTCAATAATCGTCTTCATGATTCATCCGTCTCCCGGACAGGATATCGCTCAAGTCTTCATCATTTGTTTGCAGTAACCGTCAGGCGACCAGGCGATGAACTTGCCGCGATCTGGGCCTGCAACACTTTGCGTATCAACTGACATGCTTGCTTGACCTCGGGCATCGCCAGAGAGCAATAGATCTGTTTGCCTTCGCGTCTGGTCGTCAGCACGCCTGCGGATTTCAAGATGGAGACATGTTGAGACATCCTCGTCTTCGAGATGCCTAACGCTTCCTGCAACTCGGAAACTCCTCGTTCGCCCTGGCCCAGCAGGTCAAGAATCTGCAGACGTCCGGGATGAGCAAACGCTTTGCAGATGCGCGCCTGCCGCTCGAATATCTCTGTGTCCCTCTTTGTTGCTACTTTGTTGGCTGCCATATCTTTGAGTGTGGAACAAAGGTCCTAATTTGAGAGTTCTCTGTGCCCCCTCTGCGTTCTCCGTGTCTCTGTGGTGAGTCTTTCTTAGGGTTCATTCACCACAGAGACACAGAGCACACGGAGGATGCACAGAGAAAAACTGAAACTAAAACACTACCGAACAAAGCGATCGCTCCAAACTTAGCACTCGATCTCGCTTGGCTAAGCAACGTATCCCTTGTGTCGCAAACCAGGGGCCATTCCGTTGGCAGAAAGTCCTTCATCAATGTCGGACTACGCTGATCGTGTGTAGGCGATTCGCAAAGAGCCCACGATCTCTGCATTTTTCTTTTTTGAGCAGCCGGCGATCTTGCTGAGCGAACCTTCAGTGCGACCATCATCAGTGCGGAAAACCTCGCAGCCTTGCGCTCACAGTTGCGTAATTTCGCAACTGTTGGACTCTGCAATGCTCGATCTGTCGAGCTTAATCCTTCGATCTCGCTGGGAATGAGTCTTGCTATTTGGCTTGGTCTGGAAAAGGAGAGTGCTGATGACAGTCGAACGATATTTACGATTAATCGCCGGTTGTTTTGTGCTGGCCACGCTGCTGCTCGGTTATTTCCACAGTCCTTACTGGTTTTTGTTTACCGGCTTTGTAGCGATCAACTTGATCCAGTCGGCGTTTACAAACTGGTGCCCGATGATGAGTTTTCTGAGAAAGCTCGGAGTAAGAAACGAGGCAGCGCCAAGTCGGGAGAAGCTCCGAACAGCAATCTGAAACCGCGTAAACAATGGATCTAACATGCTCGTGCATAGTTCGCTGAAACAAACACCGGTGGTGGTTCTTTGTCTGTTGTTGCTGAACTTAGAAGCAGCTCTTTCGGTGCCGGGTCAGTCACAAACCGATCCGGTCGCGGCGCCAATGGTCGTAACCGGATCTGGCGAACCGCTGACACTCTCTGAAGCTGTCGAGATTGCGCTTGCCAAGAACCCGTTGACGCGAGCTACGGCGGCGGGTCGAGAGCTTGCCGATGCGCAACTGGCCGCCGCTCGGGCTACCCGCTGGCCGTTGTTGCAGGTATCAGAATCCGTGACCACGAGCAACAATCCGGTCTTCGTATTTGGCTCGCTCCTGGAACAAGGACGATTCGGCGCTAACAATTTTCTGATCAGTTCGCTCAACAACCCCGACGCTCTCACTAACTTCCGCGCCGGGTTGTCAGTTCGCGTTCCACTCTTTGATCAGAGACAGAGTAAAGCCCGAATTGATGTGGCCAAGCTTGGACAACAACAGGCTGATGAACAGACGGAACTGGTTGCTCAACAGATTCGGTTCGAAGTGCTCAAGTCTTATTACGGGGTGTTGCTGGCTCAGTCGAGAGTAGTAGTAGCTGATGAGGCCATACAGATCGGCACGGCCGATCTCAAAAGGATCAGGGACAAGTTTGAAACTGGATTCGTTGTGCGATCTGATCTGCTCGCAGCCGAAGTTCAGGTGGCGGAATTCCGCCAGCAGAAGATTCAAGCCATAGGTGAACTCGCCATCGCTCAGGCGGCTTTGAATACCGCGCTTGGCTTGGCCGTAAACTCGCCCCACACGATCACTGACCAACTAAGTGAACGACTCTTCAGTATTGAAACCCCGGATGAGCTTAATCGCCAGGCACTTCAAAATCGCCCAGAGTACGCGCGCGCGATGTTGGCGGTGCGCGGCAATGCGCGCCAGTTGCGTGGAGCGCGTGACGAGGTGCTCCCGCGTGTGGATGCATTCTCTAGTGTAGGGGTAAGTGGCCGCAGTCCAGTGACTGGCAGTTCGGACTACACAGTGGGCGCTTCCGTGACTCTCAATCTTTTTGATGCGGGACGCAAAGCCAGAATCAACCAGGCGCGCGCGGCCGAGGCCATCGCCCGGGCCGAACAGGAGCAGTTGGCCAATCAGATCAGTTTTGAAGTCGTGCGCGCTTATCAGCAATTTGTTTCTGCGCGAGAGCGTCTGCAAGTAGTTGCGCAAACTACCACGCAGGCCAGGGAAGTTCTACGCATAGTGCAGGATCGTTATCGTGAGGGCCTCACAACTATTACCGAGGTACTGCGAGCTCAGTTGGCCCTGGTGCGCGCCCGCACCGATGTCCTGACGGCTCGCCACGACCATTACGTCGCCTATGCGAACGTCTTGTTGGCAACAGGAAAACTGAAAGATGTTCGCCCATTCGTCTTGTGACGCGGTCGCGCCGTCTGATATCCCGTGTGCGAAGAATAGAGAGGCATCGATGAAATACGTGCTTACTTTTGCTGTCGTCATTCTCGCTCTTGCTGGAGCCAGCTCGTGCGCCAGAAAACAGGAACAAGCAAAAACGACAGTCCCGATGGTGCAGGGCACAATGATTGAGACTGTCGCCCAGCAGTCCGTGGATGAGAGCTACGAGGCGGTCGGCACAGTTCGCGCGAAAAACAGCAGCATTGTTTCATCGAAGGTAATGGGAAACATTGTTGCGATGAAGGTTCGCGAAGGCGACACCGTGCGTGTAGGCCAGATTCTCGTGGAAATCGACAGCCGGGAGGCCCGGATTCAGACGCAGAAATCGGGCGCCGGATTAGTTGAGATGAATGGAGCCCTGGATGAAGTAGATCGCAGCATCAAAGCCGCAGAGTCCAGCCAAACTGCCGCCGAAGCCAATCGCCGGCTTGCCGCCTCTACCTTCCGTCGGTACCAACAGTTGCTCGCGAGACAATCGATCAGTCCGCAGGAATTTGACGAAGTGCGAGCCAGGCATGAGATGGCCGACGCTGAAGCTGAAACTGCCGGGCGAATGCGGCAATCGCTGGAGGCGAAAAGGCGACAGGTGCTGGCCCGTATTGATCAGGCGAAGGCGGATGTTGCCGGCTCTCAAGTTTATTCGAGCTTCACTCGAATTGCGGCCCCCATAAACGGAGTTGTTGTTTCCAGGCAAGCGGATGTCGGCTACATGGCCGCGCCAGGCGCGCCGCTGCTCACAATCGAAAGCGGTTCCGACTACCGGCTCGAAGCCGCCGTACAAGAATCCCAAATGAACAAGATTCATCTGCGGGATCAGGTGCGCGTGCAGATAGATGCTCTGGGTCAGCAGGAACTTGCGGGCACAGTGGTCGAGATCGTTCCGGCTTCTGATCCGGCGAGCAGAACTTACCTGGTCAAGATCAGCATCGCTCTGCCTGGTGGCAATCAGCAGATCATTCGTTCCGGCCTTTACGGTAAAGCCCGCTTCATCACGGGCCAGATGCAAGCCATCACGATTCCCCAAGAAGCTGTCGTCGAGCGCGGCCAACTTACCAGTGTCTACGTGGTCGATCAGTCGGGCATCGCGCGCATGAGATTAGTGAAAACCGGCAAGACTTACAGCGATCGGGTGGAAGTGCTCTCGGGCTTGAAAGAGGGCGAGCAGATCGTGGTTGATGGCGTGGCAGCGGTGAATGATGGCAGCCGGGTGCGAGAAGCTGCTCCGGGTTTGTCACCCGCCGCGACGAAATAGCCGAGGTGCAAGAGTGACGAGAGACGGACTTGGTCCCGCCGGAAAACTGGCGCAGGCCTTCATCAACTCCAAACTGACGCCGCTCGTGATTGTCGCGTCCATCCTGCTGGGTGTCGGCGCGGTGCTGCTGCTGCCACGCGAAGAAGAGCCACAGATCGTCGTGCCCATGATCGATGTCTTCGTGCAGATGCCTGGCGCATCTGCCAAAGAGGTTGAAGAGCGGGTGACGAAGCCGATGGAGAAGTTGCTCTGGGAAGTTCCCGGCGTCGAGTACATCTATTCGACTTCAGCACCCGGTTACTCGATGGCGGTCGTCCGCTTTTACGTCGGCCAGAATGAAGAGGCGAGCATCGTCCGGCTCAACCAGAAGATGTTCGCCAACTTCGATCTCATCCCGCCAGGCGCCAGCCCGCCGCTCATCAAGCCACGCTCGATCGATGACGTACCCGTTCTGGCCCTCACTCTTACCAGTGACCGCTACGATCATTTCACGCTAAGACGCATTGCGGCACAGGTTCACGATCAAATTAAAGAAGTTAGAGATGTCTCTGAAGTGAAGATCATTGGCGGACAGCGCCGTCAGATTCGCGTGCTCCTCGATGACGCACGTATGGCTGCTTACGGCGTCGCCCCGGCGAGCATTGTTCCTATGCTCGAGCAGGGGAACAAACAGTTGCAGTCGGGTAGCTTCTCATCGGGCAACCGCGAGTTTCTCGTAGAGACCGGAGGCTTTCTGCATTCCGCCGAAGAAGTCGGCGACGTGGTTGTCGGTGTTTCCAACAGCCGCCCCGTGTACCTCCGCGACCTGGCGCAAATTGAAGACACTGCGGAAGAGCCGGCAGATTATGTTCTTTACGGAACCGGTCCGGCAGGGAAGGGGAATACACCTGCCACCATTGCTCCATTGACAGCAATGCAGAATGTCCTGCCGGCAGTCACGATCTCCGTCGCTAAACGCAAAGGAACTAATGCTATCGCGGTAGCTGATCTAGTGATTGAAAAGATCAAGCTGTTGCAAGGCACGCTGATTCCAGGAGATGTCAATGTCGTTGTTACTCGCAATTACGGCGAGACGGCGAGCGAGAAGTCGAATGAACTTCTGCTCCACATGATGATTGCGATCCTCTCTGTCTCGCTGCTGATCTGGCTTGCCCTTGGCTGGCGTGAATCAGGCATTGTCGCCACCGCCATTCCCGTAACGCTCGCGCTTACCCTCGCGGTCTTCTATTTCTATGGTTACACACTCAACCGGATCACGCTCTTCGCCCTGATCTTCTCGATCGGCATTCTGGTGGATGACGCCATCGTGGTGGTCGAGAACATGACGCGCCACTATCGCCTGCCGGAGAATCATGATCGGCCGGTCGTGGACATTGCCCTTGAGGCTGTGAACGAAGTGGGCAACCCGACGATCCTGGCGACTTTCGCGGTGATTGCGGCGATTTTGCCGATGGCCTTTGTGAGCGGGTTGATGGGGCCGTACATGAGGCCGATTCCCATTGGCGCGTCAGCCGCGATGGTCTTCTCGCTCCTCGTAGCCTTTATTGTGACGCCGTGGGCCAGTCTGCGTCTGCTTAAGCGGGACAGCGGTCACGATCACTCGCACGATCGAGAAGGCTGGACGACGCGCGGTTATCGCCGGGTGATGGGTGCGCTGATTCACGATCGGCGGTGGCGTTATACCTTTCTTTTGGGCGTAGCACTGTTGCTGGTGGGCGCGCTCTCACTCGTCGCGCTGACGTTTGTGCGCGTGAAGATGCTTCCCTTTGATAACAAGAGCGAGTTTCAAGTCATTGTTGATATGCCCGAAGGCAC
>JBGPYG010000402.1:0-3346 GCA_041493085.1 Pyrinomonadaceae bacterium
GACAGTTGCAACTCCACAATCAGCCTGAGCGGCGTTTACATCTCGAAGGTCACCAGCGACGAGCCCGAGAACATCAACAGCGGCGATGGCAATACGATTAAAGACATGGTGATTGCCAACGACTGCAAGTCGGTGGATCTGCGGGCCGAGCGCGACGGCAGCAAGAACGGTCGCGTCTACACGATTACCTTCAAGGTCACGGACGCCTCAAGCAACGTTGGGTATGCGACGGCTAAAGTCACGGTACCGCATAGCCAGGGTCCCAAAGGAACTGCGATCGATGACGGGCCGGTTTACATCGTAACCAACCCGCTCTGCCCATAGGCTGTCAGCTACTTCTCGCGCGTGGGCGGCCGAGCGGCCCGTTCACGCGTCGGGAGCAGTAGTTCTGATTAGAAAGGTCCGGCTGGGAATAACATTGTTACCGAGGAGAATGAAATGAGAAGTTCGATGGAGAAAACGCAACGCAGGAAACGGTTAGCGGTGCTCGTCGCGCTGATGTGCGCGCTGGTTGGTATTTCAGCTCTCTCCGGCGCCGCCCGCGCTCGGGTTTCGAGTGCCCAACCGATGATGACGATTGCCGTGACAAATAATTCCACTCGTGACATATACCACCTCTATCTTTCGCCGGTGGATCATGATGCCTGGGGGCCGGATCTACTGCCCGAAGGAACCCTCATAAGGGTTGGTCAGAGCTTTAACATCAATGACGTGTCCTGCGCGGGCAATGAAATCAAAGTGATCGCGGAAGACAGACAGGGATGTTTCGTATATGGGATAGTTGGATGCGCCCAGGCATCCGAAGGCTGGACTGTCACCGACGCCACACCACCGGACTGCGGGAACTGAATCCGCTGGTGCACGAGGTTGGCCGGGCCGCCAGAAATTTATTTGACACGCGACCCGAAAAGCCGGTATCTAGAGGCATTCACATCATCGGAGGTAAGATTATGAAAGTAATTCGGAACAGGAAGATCCAGGGATCGCTCGCAATCATCTCGCTCGCGCTGTTATCGCTCCTCTGCTCGACTGCCTCTCGAACCATGGCCCAGGACGAACCAAACAGCTTCTCACAAGAGGTACCCGAGAAAACAATTACCTTCGCCACGGTCAACCCGTACACCAAAGCATCAGGGTCAATGACGATCACGTTCAGCGGCGTCTTTCACGCAACCAGGGAAAACGAACCAACGGGATTAGAAATGTCGCGTGTTACGGGCGGGCAGAGGGGCACGTTCTCTTTTGTTCCTGATGATCCTTCCCAGCCGACAATTACCGGCAGGTTCCATTTTAGTCTCGCGGGTAAGCCGCAACCACATACGGACACGATCAACTTTGCCTTCCGCATGGACGGCATGGCCCCGGATGGATCGGCAGTCAGTTTTGTCCAAAGTGAGCGCGCCGTCGTTACTGAAGGAAGTCCTGATATTTCATTTGGAAAAACCGATCGCGTCGCGGGGGCGTCGGACAACTAGCGCGTAGACAATCGATAAAGTTTTAGGGGTGCTGATCACGGAGATCAGCACCCTTTCCTTTTTCTCGCAGTATTAGACGTTTGCCTGATCGAGTGGCTTTGCCGCCGCCAAATGTGAAAGGACTGACCGGAAATTGCACTGTTCAGTCTGCGCCTGCGGCTTTGCCGCCACCAAGTGTGGAAAGAATGACTTGACGTTGTAATCGGTCAGTCTGCGCCTGCGGCTCTGCCGCCGCACAGTGCGGTAAGGCTCTGCCTTACCGTTGACTCTTTAAAATTGAGTGGAGGCTGCGCCTCCCATCTGAGGCGCAGCCTCAAAAGAAAAAAAGGGAGCGTCGGAAAGGCGGAGCCTTTCCGCACTGTGCGGCGGCCGAGCCGCGCTAGTTGATTGAGTGGCGCATCGGAAACTTGATCGAGTGGCTTTGCCGCCGCCAAATGTGAAAGGGCTGACCGGAAATTGTACCGGTCAATCTGCGCCTGCGGCTCTGCCGCCGCACAGTGCGGTAAGGCTCTGCCTTACCGTTGACTCTCTAAAATTGACTGGAGGCTGCGCCTCCGCTGCGCCACTTGATCCGATCGAGATCCATTAGGAACGGCTCATCTGCCAGCGGCTTTCCATTCCAACAACGAACACTCGAATAGCGGTAATCCTCCGCGCGTAGCAACCAACGCGGCTCGAACCGGATTCTCGTGCAGGTAATGAATTCGCTCTAACAGCATCTTTTCAGCCAGCAACAGGCGTACATTGGGATGATGATCCCAGAGTGAATGACGGTAGTGCCTGGGCTTGGTTTCCTGTCGCAACTTCTGCAATGAACTTTCGTAGCCCCGTTCCTTCAGGTGAGCAATTACACGATGGCTCATAATTCCATCGATGAAGCGAAGCGTGTCGGCAGAGGACCGAGCCGAATCAGTAATCGCATGAAGATGATCCGGCATGATTACATATGCGTACAAAGCAAACTTTCCTGACTTACGCGCTTCATCAAGCGCCTGGCAGGCAATATCCTTTATCTCGTCGGTTCGGAATACCGGCAGACGATCTTTGGCGACTGACGTCAGAAAGAAACAGGGCGAGTCTCTGGAGATGACATGCATGAAGTGCAGCTTAAGAAGGCTGCGTCGGAAAGGCTATGGAAGTAAGGCAGCAGGCTCCGGCTTGGAGATGCAAAAAATCTGGTGTAGGAAAAGCTTTCGTTGTCGGGATGAGCCACTCAATCAACTGGCGCGGCTCGGCCGCCGCAAAGGGCTATGCTCACTCATCCGCTGCGCGGACTGGTTGAATGACTCATTGTGCGCCACGATGCCTATTCCTTAAATCTTGCCTCAACCACTCCGCCACAGTCAGTGCCGTGTTTCAGAGTCAGTTGCGGGTAAGTGGCCATCTCAGTTCTCAAACGCTTAATCGCGAGTTTACTTTCGACGTCGCGAATTCCCTGCTCTGTGCCTTCAATCTCCATGAACAAACCAAAAGGCAACTCGTCAATTACAATCTCTGTTTTCCCCAACGCCCACGTTTCGCGGCGCTTCTCGTAGACCAGCGCCGGAGTGAATCCCAGCGCATCCAGGATCAACTCCATCGCGTCAGGATCGTCCACGCGAGTTTCATCTTCGCGTTGGTGTTTGATGGCCGAGCGTGTCGGAAACCGTTCTTTGTAGGTGAGAATTCCGCGGTTGTTGATGCGGCGCAGACGCAGCACTGAGCGCCCCACATCGAGAGTCTCACCCGCATAGAGCGTGTTCACTTCAAACTCTTCGCCCTTCCGCTTAGCGCCAAGTTTTGGCAAACGCCGCGACACTTCTTCGCGTTGCTTTTTGGTCAGGCGATACTTCTTTTCGATCTCGATAGGCATGAACAGCCATCGCTTGTTA
>JBGPYG010000221.1:0-6561 GCA_041493085.1 Pyrinomonadaceae bacterium
CCGCCGGCAATAAGGGTTACTATGGCAAGGCGAACAGCTTCCCGCTTGCCTTTGATGACGGTTTCGATTGCCTGTTCCAGACGCTCGATCTTTTCGACCGCAGCAGCGGTGATTAGCGGCGACTGCCCTGTTACCGGTTCGAGACGTCTCATCGATTAGTTCCCCACCCAGACCGTATTTCCTTCATTCTACATGCTAAAACTTGCTCTCGCATACTACAGACTTCTTGTCAGAACCGGGAGCGTCAGCGACCGGGTACTGGATTTAAGCAGGTAAAGGACCTTAAGGGTCGGATTGCAGAACGCTCTAAGGCCGACTTGAGTGCTAGCACCCGGTCGCTACCGCTCCCGGTTCTGATGTTGAGTCTTTCCTCCGAGGTTGAAGATTCCCAGTTTCTGATTTACTGAAACTAACTCGAGTACCCGCCGAACCTCGTGACATGACGTTCCGGAGGCCACTGTAGTAGACTAAGGTCCAGCTTGATTACACAGAAGGGTTCCTGGTTCGCTTCCAGGTTCGAATCACGGGAACCGTCAGTTAGTTTACACGTGTAATGAGGCGCGAGGAGTATTTATGAAATTGGATCAAAGACAACGTACTGCCGAACGCGGCTTCTCACTGATTGAGCTGATGATCGTTATTGCGATTATCGGAATTTTGATCGCGGTGGGCGTGACCGGTTGGAAGGCCGCCGTCAAGTCGGCCAATGAGGCTGCGGCCATCAAGACGCTCAGAACGATCGCCGAGCAACAGATGCTTTTTTACAACTCTCACCAGCGCACAACATTTGGTTCATTTGACGAGATGTTGAAAGAGAACATGCTCGATACCCGCTTTGCCGGCACCACGCCGGTGGTTGAGGGTTATGTGTTCGCTATGCGCATCATTCCCAAGTCAACCACCACGCAGCCGGGCTACGCAGTCAATGCCGATCCGCAGGTGACGGAAGGCGTCGGCGCTACCGGAAAGAACCACTTCTATCTCGACTCAGACAGCAACACGATCCACGTCAACCCAACGCAGCCGGCAACTGTCGCCGATCCGCCAATCGGCCAATAGTTAGTCATGTAACGCAAACTGTTAGTTTGCGGCTGAAGCGTTGGCACTCAGTTGAGAGTCTCCGCTTCCGCGCAAACTAACAGTTTGCGTTACGATTAGTGAGCGATAGAGATTCCTACTCATTCTACTGGGATGGCAAGAGGGGGAAACAATCGGGAAACAAAAACCGTTGGCTCTGGGTCCCGCATCAATTGGCGCAAATTGCGAGCAAATACTTGCGATTCCGGATTGTATTTCAGTTCTAATTTCAGTTTTACCGGCAAAACTCGCGCTGAGGAGGTTGAGCTCTTAGGTCAGGTAATGTTAACCTCTGGTCAGTTATAGGGGGCTTCACTCGGATTTGGCTTTTGTACCCGGTACATCCCAACTCCGGCGACCGAAATAGGAGATTTGATGCCGATGGAGTTAACTGGAAAGTCCTTTCGTAATTTCGCTGGCGTGGTTCTCACGGTTCTCGCGTTAACGATCGTTTGTCAGGCACAAGACGTCGCAAGCCAAAAGAATTCAACAATCAAAATAAAGAACTTTGGGCAGATGGATGAGCGGTTCTACCGCGGCGCCCAACCCAAAGAACAAGACTACAAAGACCTGGCGGCTTTGGGAATCAAGACCGTCATCGACTTGACCGCCGATCCAAAGCCCTACGAACGCTCCACGGTTGAATCTCTGGGAATGAAGTACATCAACATCCCGATGATCGACAAGAAGTATCCGACGCCCGAGGCAACCAGGATGTTCTTGAAAGTTGCCAGTGATCCGGCTACGGGAAAGTTTTTCGTACACTGCGCCGGAGGCCGTCATCGCACGGGCGCCATGGGCGCCGTTTATCGCTATCAGCTCTACGATTGGAACTTTGACCAGGTGTACGCTGAGATGAAACAGTACGACTTCTACACCAGTTGGGGTCACGGCGCCTTCAAAGATTTCGTGAAGGACTACTATGACAAGTTGCAAGTCGCCAAGTCGTCACCGTCATCGGCAACTCAAAGCAGCTCGGTTCACACGCACTAGAATTAATTACTAACGCTTGCTCTAACGAATGAAGAAGGCCACCCATATCGGGTGGCCTTTTTGTTTAGTCGGTGCCATTGATTTCTCGGTCTTAGGTCTTAGGTCTTAGTCGTTTGTAGTTCGCAAAGACCGAAGACCAAAGTCCAAAGACCTTTAGTTGTAGATATAAGTCGAGCTCTTCTTCTGTTCCCATTCAAGGCCGGCGATATTCGACGCGTCCTCAGCCAGTATCTCCTCGCTTAACTGGTCCGTTCTGGCGGCCATACCTAAGCTCAACTCATATACGATCTTTCCGTTTTGACCCTCGCCGGCCGTACGCTCCAGTTGCCGCAGTTCGTAGCTGCAGCCGTGTCTCTCGAAAAGCTTTTTAAGCACTTGGTGAGTCTGATCCAGGTTGCGCGTTTCCACGCGAACTTCCATTGCACGAAAGACCTGTGCCGATTCAAAATACTCCAGAATCCAGAGTGCGAGCAGGACAAACAACGTAAGTATGATCGCCATGTCCAGACGGCCCACCCCGCAGGCCAATCCCACGCCCAGACAGATCAAGAGCACCGTGGTCTCTTTCGGGTCGCGTATGTTGGTGCGGAAGCGAACGAGTGACGCGGCAGCAAAGATGCCAAAAGCTCGAGCGGCACTGTCCCCTACGATCATCATCATCGCCGCCGCCACCACCGCGAGCAATATCTGAGTCTGGGCCACGTAAGGATTTCGCTTGGTAAGTGAGAGGCCGCGACGCCAGCGAAAGGCGAGCAGCATCGCCAGGAATGCGGCAATCAGGAATCTCAACAGGACCCGGAGCGCAACCACTCCTCTGTCAGCCTCTTCATGGGCCTTAACATCGGCACGATCAAGCCCGAAGAGTTCAGTAAGGAGCGACCGGCGACCGTTGTCCTGGACCCGCGCTGAAACCTCCGACGAAGCGTTGGTGTTTGCTTGATCCGCAGTTGGCGCCGGCCTTTCAGTTGGGGCGATCGTTCCTGACCCAACAGAGCGTTCCAGCAGAACGTAGACGAGCAGCCCACTCCCGAGCAGAGCGACGACGAAAATCAACAGGATGCGGACGATCTGTTTGTTCATATCTGGCGAGCTCCTTATCAAACCACTAGCGGAAGGTCTGGGTGATCGCGTCAGCACTGGCCGTTAGTTCGAGCAGCGCGCGTCGATGATCGTCTTCGCCTTGCGCACGAATTCCGCAGTCCAGGCTTCCGGCGGCTGGTCGCGCTCCTCGTTGCGCGAAGCGTGGAACACTTTGGTGATCGTGCCGTCGGTTTTCTCGGCATCGAGGAGCCTTTGTAGGCCGTTGGCAAGGAGCTGGCGCCCCGCCTCGCTGATGCTGGAATCCCCGACGCTCTTGGCAGTAGTGGTGCAACGGCCGCCGCTCGCTTTTATCGGGTCTTTGCCTCTCCAGGTTGCGAGTTTGGCTTTATTCTCGCTCGAGCTTGAGTAACCAAAAGTCGAGCCCATGTCGCTCACGTAGAAAACAGCCTGGCCCGGCTTGCACATCCTGCTGCCGTCGGGGTTCTTCTTCGAATCGAGGCAGGAAAACTTCTGGTTGTCGGTCTTGGTATCACCGTGGTCGATGAAGGCGAGCCAAAGCTTGAACGCGTCGATCTCGGCGCGAGGAGCTCCAGCTTGAAGGAGCTGCGACAGCGATCCGGCGAGCGCCCCGGAGTCTTTGTTGTTGCAATCCACATCGATCCCTTTGCCCAAAGGGAGCTCGATCCCTGCAGCCGGTTGGAAGGGGTTGAAGCTCGTCCCCTGGAAGGGCTTGTTCAGGCTCTGCTCGCAGTTCGGACAAGTCACGTCGGCCACCCACTCGTCGTCGGCGAAGAAGCCCAACGCCTTCGAGAAGCGCGAAGAGAGAAACTCGCCGTAGATCTCGCCGTTTCTCTTGTCCGGCGCCTGCCCCTTGAAGTGGGGTTTCACTTTGTAACGGATCAGGTCGCCGTCTTCGTCGACGACACCCCGGAACGAGCAATAGAATTTCGGCGTGGTGCCTGTGCCCTCGTTCGCCTTTTTGTTCGCGACGCATTTGAGTGGCCGCGCGCGGCCATCAGGGTCAACCGCAGGGGCGCCGACGCGAGGACCATTCTTAGGGTTATAGCCGAGCATCGGGTCGTAAGCGGGATCCGGCGACTGATAGACCTTCGCGGTGCGCTCGGCGAGCGCCCGCGCTTCAGACGTGAAGCAAACTTTTTGGGCGGCGACGGGTAGCGCCAGAAAAAGAACGAGCAGGAGAAAGACGAACGGTTGAGACAGCTTACGACGCATAGACCTATCTTTCAATAGTTATGAACTCAAACTGATACTTCCTTCGAAATGCAATTGACTGTTAAATGACGCTTCTCCGGGCGACATCGGCACGCGTTCGTAAAGGCCATCGGCATTCAAGACTCTCGCCTTTACGTTGTCCTTCAGGTAGGTGGCCAGGACGACATCTTTCAAGTGCCGCTTCATGTTCGGATCGAGAATCGGCGTCACAACTTCCACTCGCCGATCAAGATTACGTGTCATCCAGTCCGCCGATCCGATATAAACATCGTCGTCACCGCCGTTGGCAAAGTAGAAAATTCGACTGTGCTCCAGAAATTGCCCGACGATACTCCTCACGTGGACTGTCTCCGAGAGGCCGGCCACGCCGGGACGAAGCATGCAGGAGCCACGCACTATTAGATCAATCTTCACGCCGGCCTGTGATGCCCGGTAAAGCGCGTCGATGATCTCCAGGTCCGTCAGGCGATTTACTTTGGCTACGATGCGCGCCGGCCTTCCCGCCTGCGCGTGACCGATCTCTCGTTCTATCAACGCCAGCATGCGTTCGCGCAGATTTACCGGCGCCACCATCAGATGAGTGTACTCCCGCGGTCTCGAAAAACCGGTCATGTAATTAAACAGATCAGTCGCGTCGTCGCCGATCTCGGCATCGGCCGTTAACAAACCCAAGTCTGTATACACTTTTGACGTCGTCGGATTGTAGTTTCCCGTCGCCACGTGAACGTACGTTTGCAATCCATGTTCCTCTTGTCGAATTACCAGCGCAACTTTGCTATGCGTTTTGAGTTTCACCAGCCCGTAGACTACGTGCACGCCAGCTTCCACCAGCCGACCCGCCCATTCGATGTTGTTCTCTTCGTCGAAGCGCGCCTTGATCTCAACGACAGCCGTGACTTGCTTGCCACGTTCACTCGCTTCGATCAACGCCTGTGGTATCGGCGAATCCTTACCGGTGCGATAGAGACATATTTTGATCGCCAGCACCTTCGGGTCTTTCGCCGCAGCCTCGATAAACTCGGTAACAGTGGTGTATGCCGTGTAGGGGTGGTGAAGTAAAACATCCTGCTTCTTGATAGCGTCAAAGAAATGCTTCTTCTTGCTTAACGGCGCAGGCACCGTTATCCGAATCGGTTTGTCCCTTAGATCAGCTCTATTCAACTTATATAGTTCCATCAAGTCGCCTACGCCCAAAATTCCTCCGACTACGTAGACATCATCCGCCTCGATCCCCAGCGACTTAGTCAAATAATTAACGATCACCCGCGGCATTGTAGCTGAAACTTCAAGACGAACCGCGTTGCCAAAGCGACGCTCGCGCAGAGACTCCTTTATCCGCTCCAGCAGATCGCCAGCCTTATCGTCTCTGATTTCCACGTCGGCATCGCGCGTGACTCGAAACAAGTGGCTCTCGCTGAGACTCATGCTGGGAAAGACTAAATGCAGATTTGCGTCAATCAGTTCTTCCAAAAGAATAAACTTCTGTCCGTGTTCGCCCACCGGAATAAGCCGGGGCACCACGGGCGGCACCTTTATTCTGACGAACCGCGGTAAGCTGCTCAGGGTCACGGGCTCGTCAGAGTTCGATCCAGTTTCCACAGTCAAACCAATGTTAAGACTGAGATTTGCGATATGCGGAAACGGGTGTGCCGGATCGACGGCCAGCGGAGTCAACACCAGGAAAACGTTCTTCATGAAATACTGGTTCAGGACCTTTTTCTCGCGCGGTGTGAGCGAGTCGTACTGAACGATTTCTATTCCCTGCTTTTTGAGTTCGGGCAGAACGTTGTCGCGCAGGCAGTTTACCTGCTGCTCAACCAGCGGCAGGACACGCTCTCTAATGACCTTCAATTGCTCATCCGGTGTAAGCTCGCCCGGCATTGGCTGGAGAGCCTTTATTTCCAACATCTCCTTCAGGCCTGAGACTCGGACCATAAAGAATTCGTCCAGGTTGCTGGCGAAGATCGCGAGAAACTTCAACCGCTCAAGCAGCGGCACAGATTCGTCCGTAGCCTCTTCGAGTAGGCGCTTAAAAAATTCCAGTTGGCTCAAATCGCGGTTGAAAACAGACCACGCAAGAAAGTGCTCATTTTCAGACGGATTCGACCTGGGGGTTTTGCCGGCACGATCCGGTGAGGGCTGGTCGTCTGTTGTCGAGTCAGTTGTCGTTAAGGACCCAGCTTCACCCGGCAAGCTTTGCTTTGGCTGATCCATACC
>JBGPYG010000033.1:0-16711 GCA_041493085.1 Pyrinomonadaceae bacterium
ACTTTCGCCCTGCGTAACGCACCCGGTTCGATGAGAATTGTTCCCCCATCGCTGAAGCCCGAGCCGCGTCTCACGGCGACTATTCGAATTGCAAGATCCGGTGCGGGCCCCAGCAGACTGGCGTAATAAGTTCGTGCGTTAGCCGCGAGATTTACTAACGCCTCTGCCTGTTTCTTCTCCTCGGCGGTGACTCCGCGCGGGAGGAAGGCAGTGATATTTCTACTTTCACCCGAACCTTCAACCTTGTCCCAATCACCCTGGATAAAAAACGGTTGCCCAAAGAGCGCTTGCTCGCAAACAGTTGAACCAGCCGCACCGCTCTTCTCGACGCCTGAGCTGATCACATTGGTTCCATTAACCGTCAGGCGAACTGGCGCGGTGTCAGCGCCGCGCACGGTAAAGGGCGTGTTAGGCGCCGGATACCAGAAAGACAGCGGCAGAAACTGAGAACCGATTGGTGATATCGCTGCCAGACCCGTATTACTCTCGACAGGCAGACTGGAGGTGACATTCAAGACGAGCGAACCACCGGAAGCCACCGGGCTCGGCAGCATGACAGTTAGCCTTTGCAAATTTGCGTAGGTTTCCGGGACGGTGCGGAAGTTGGCAGTTGCGCCGCCGACCGTCACCCCCTTGATGGAAGCTTTGCCGTTGATGCGAAAAGTGAATGACGAACCCGTGCCGCGGCCTACGTTAGTGGCGTCAAGGATCGCTACCACGCCCAAAGTTCGTTCCGCCTGCTGAACATTTGCGGTGATGTCGAAGTTCGTTATCTGCCATGCGGCTCTGGCTTCTTCCTGTGCTGACACCTTCATTGAAGAAAGGCAGAGCGCGAGTGTTGTAAGAATGATTGCGATTCTCTTCATAAGTGAATAAGTTTGATCGTTTGTGATAGGGCAGTAGCCCGTACGTCAGCAAGGGCGCTCATCAATCGGGTGATGCCTTAGTTTGAGGTCTTCTCTGTGCAACCTTTGTGTCCTCTGTGTCTCTGTGGTGATTAAGCGCCCGACAACCACTCACCACAGAGACACAGAGAGCACAGAGGTCACACAGAGAAATCGAATTTAAGACACCACCATCAATCGGCGTCCTACCTCACGTTCGGGCTACTGCCGCATGTTGCTCACCAGCCTATGAATGTCGCGGAGAATGAACAGCAACGCTTCCATCCGTTCGAGGGGCAGCGCGTTTGGCCCATCTGAAGGCGCGCGTTCCGGACATTCGTGCACCTCCATGAAGACGGCATCTACGCCGCATGCAACTCCTGCGCGCGCGAGCGGTTCGATGTATTCCGATTGCCCGCCAGTTGCATGCCCAAGTCCGCCGGGAAGTTGAAGCGAATGCGTTACGTCAAACACTACGGGAACGCCAAACTCTCGCATGATCGGAAACGACCGCATGTCCACGACGAGGTTATTGTATCCAAAACTTACCCCGCGCTCGGTAAGCATGAGTTTTTCACAGCCTACGGCGCGGGCTTTATCTACGATGTTTCGTGCATCTTGTGGCGCAAGAAACTGCCCCTTCTTGATGTTCACCGCACGACCAGAGCGCGCGGCTTCCAGAACCAGGTCCGTCTGCCGCGAGAGAAACGCGGGAATTTGCAGAATGTCCGCGACCTCGGCCACCGGCCCCACTTGAGACACATCATGAACGTCCGTAAGGACCGGGACGCCAACCTCTTCTTTCACCTGGCGCAAAACGTCGAGGCCTTCTTCCATGCCCAGCCCGCGAAAACTCTTGAGCGACGAGCGATTGGCTTTGTCGAATGATGATTTGTAAACGAAGTCAAGCCCGGCTTTGTGTGCGCGCGATGAACACTCGTGCGCCATCATCAACGCATGGTCTCGCGATTCAATCACGCAGGGCCCGGCGATGATCGTTAGTCGGCCATCACCGAAAGTCGTATTCCCAACTTGAAAAGCTTTTACTTGTCCCTCTGCCATGTGCTAGCACCGCAACGGGGCTGCCCCGTGGGGGACCCCGCCTTAGTAGGTTCTAAAATGGGTTTTTGAATATACGCTTAACCTTGTTCACGAGCGAACGTCCTTTCGATTCTTTTTTCGGCTGCACAATTGGTTTCCTTGCCTCGCGTTTTGGCGTCGCTGTTGGCGAAGGAGAGGGTGTGGGCTCTACCGTGGGGCTGGGGGTTGAAGTGACAATGGCTGCTGTCGGCGGAACCGAATTACGAGACGATACCGCGAGGGTTATCCCAACCAGAAGCACTGCCGCAACAACTGCCGCAATGATCTTGAGTTGTTTTTTAGACTTCTCAGTCGCACTGACAGAAACAGAAACTCTGGGAAAAGAATGCTTCGCTGCTGCTGCCTCCGCAGGCGCGGCCCCATTCCCATCCTTGCCGCGAGAAACATGGCTAGTGTTGAGTACAGTTACTTCATTAGGGTCAGAGTTGGCGGCTCGGTTTTCCCGCAAACGCGAAATATCTATTACCAGTCGACCCGATGGCGATTCAGTGCCGACGCTCCGAAGCGCCGCCAGGTTGGGCGAACTCGTGATCGCTGCATGTTCCAGCCCCAGCCGCTCTGCTGTCGCCAGTAATTCCTTGCGAAACTCCGCTGCATTCGCCGGCCGATCCTGTGGCCGCTTCTCCAGCGTGTGCAGCACAAACTGCTCCAGCGCCGGGGGAATAGACGAAACAAAATCGCGCGGGCCACGCGGAGTCTCCGACTTGTGCTTCATCGCGATTGCCAAAGGCGTCGATCCGCTGAAGGGAACGGTGCCGGTCAGCATCTCGTAGAGGATAACGCCGAGACTGTAGACGTCGGCAGCGGGCGTCAACTCGGCGCCGTCACACTGCTCAGGCGACATGTAACGCGGCGTGCCGATCATGGCGCCGATTTGAGTCAGCGTCATCGGTTCATCTTCGTCGAGAGATTCGGCAGCCAGTTTTGCAATACCAAAATCCAGCACCTTAACGACGGCCGGCACTTCCGCGCGTTGCACAATAAATATGTTGGCCGGCTTCAAATCGCGGTGAATGATTCCTGCCTCGTGTGCGGCGGCGACTGCCGCGGAAATTTGCATCATCAACGATACCGACCGCGCGGCGTCAAGGGGCGCTTCTTTTGCCAGTACATCGCGGAGCGTGCGACCCTCGAGCAACTCCATCACCAAATAAACATAGCCATCCTGTGACTCACCAAAGTCAGTGACTGTAACGGCGTTGGTGTGTTGCAGCCGTCCGGCGGCTTTTGCTTCGCGACGAAACCTGGTACGGGCTGCTTCGTCTTCGACGAAGCGCTGGTTCAAAACTTTAACTGCAACCGGCCGATCGATTAGCAAGTGGCGCGCGCGATAGACAGTGCCCATTCCGCCGATACCCAATCGCTCCTCGAGGCGATACTTCTCGTCGAGCGTGTGTCCCACAAGCGGATCTACCGGAGGTGCCCCGACCACGGTGGCGTCAGCCTGTAGCGGCGTTTGGTCGTCCGGACAAATCTCGAAGTCGGCTGAATAGTGCCGTCCGCATGTGGGGCAATGAAGCATATAAGATCCGAATTCTGGAGGAGCGTTGGCATTATCGCCTAAACGCAACCGTTAGCGGTAGCGAGGATATTGGGAGCGGGCGACTCGCCCGCAATGGGATTACAAATCGATCACAACTTTGCGGCTTTGCCGCCTGATGTGCGGAAGGTCTCTGACGTCTCTGACCTTCCGTGACTTGCTGTTAGATTTCCGGAGGCTGCGCCCCACTTTTTTGGGGCGCAGCCCCCGAATCATAAGAAGGTCGCCAACGGTGGGGCGGAGCCACCATCGCACATCGGGCGGCGAAGCCGCGGCCTGTAGGGCCAAGGTATATGTAGCTAGTTTATTCCGCGCTGACGACACTGGCGCGTTCCGGAATCAGAAGCTCAGTCTCACCGTTTTTATCCATCGAGGTTTCGTTCTGCACGCGATTTTCGTACGCAGCACGCACAAACGACGAAAACAGGGGATGCGCATTCAAAGGCTTCGATTTGTACTCGGGATGAAACTGACAACCAAGAAACCACGGATGTTCGTCGCGCGGGAGCTCAACGATTTCAACAAACTTGCCGTCCGGTGAAACGCCGCTGAATACCAACCCGGCGCGTTCCAAAGTTTCACGAAACTCCGGATTAAACTCGTAACGATGCCGGTGTCGCTCGCTAATTTGCTCCGCGCCGTAAACTTCCTGCGCCAGAGAACCCGATGAAAGATTGCAGAGCCAGGCGCCCAGCCGCATCGTTCCGCCAAGCTCTTCAACGTCTACCAGGTCTCGCAGTTTAAAGATAATTGGATAAGGACTCTCGCTATCAAACTCGGTTGAATCCGCATCCTTCATTCCGCAAACACTCCGCGCATACTCAATGCAAGCGGTCTGCATTCCCAGGCAAATGCCGAAGTAGGGCGTATTACTTTTTCGAGCGTAGGTGATCGCGCGAATCATTCCTGCGATACCGCGTTTGCCAAAGCCGCCGGGGACGAGTATTGCGTCAAAGTCTCGCAGGCGAGATTCATAATCATCGTCCATCAGATCTTCGGATTCGATCCACTTCACACTGACGCGAATGTTGTTTGCCACGCCCCCGTGCGTCAGCGCTTCACGCAACGACTTGTAAGAGTCTTCCAGCTCGACGTACTTACCTACGATGGCAATCGAGGTTTCGCCGCCAGACGGTTTTCTAATTGTTCCCACCAGATCGCGCCACTCAGCGAGATCTGTTTGCGAGGCACGCGCGCCGAAGCCAAGTTGGGTGACGATCAGCTCGTCCAGTCCCTGCTCGTGAAAAGCAAGTGGCACATCGTAGATAGTGTCAACGTCTTGCGCGCTAATGACTGCCGACTCTTTCACGTTGCAAAATAGCGCGATCTTGGAACGCAGGTCGTAAGAGAGCGGTTTTTCCGAACGACATAAAAGAATGTCGGGAGCGATCCCGATCTCGCGGAGTTCCTTCACAGAGTGCTGTGTAGGCTTAGTCTTAAGCTCCTTGGCCGCGGCGATATAAGGCACCAGGGTCACGTGAACGTAGAGCGTGTTGCCCGCGCCTTCTTCGTTTCCCATTTGCCGAATCGCTTCCAGGAACGGGAGTGACTCGATGTCGCCTACGGTGCCGCCAATCTCAACAATGATGGCGTCTGGATTGTCTTTTTCGGCCACGGCCCTGACCGCATCTTTGATTTCATTGGTGACATGAGGGACCACCTGGATGGTTTTGCCCAGGTAGTCGCCGCGACGCTCCTTCTCGATCACCGAAAGATAGATCCGGCCGGTGGTCCAGTTGTTAGCCTGCGAAAGAGGAGCATGGGTGAATCGCTCGTAATGGCCCAGGTCGAGATCCGTTTCCGCGCCATCGTCTGTTACGAAAACCTCGCCATGTTGAAACGGCGACATGGTGCCCGGGTCGACGTTAAGGTAGGGATCGAGTTTTATCAGCGAGACGCTGAGGCCGCGAGCTTCGAGCAGGCAGCCGATCGAAGACGCAGCCAGGCCTTTTCCCAGACTTGAAACCACACCACCCGTAACAAAGATGTATTTAGTCATTGCTCGTTCTCCTGGGAGCGCAGGCATCTTGCCTGCCGTGTTCTTGAGAGACAGACTGGAAAGTCTGTCCTACCGCCTTCTGCCTTCTGCCTTCTGCCTTCAGCTTTCTGCCTACTGCTCACTGCTCACTGCTTACTGCTCACTGCTTACTGCTCACTGCTCACTGCTCACTGCTCACTGCTTACTGCTCACTGCTTACTGCTCACTGCTTACTGCTCACTGCTTACTGCTCACTGCTTACTGCTCACTGCCTCCTGCTCCTGCCTCATCGCCGTCGCCTTTGGCTTGCTCCTTATCGAAGCGCCCTTCTCTGAAATCCTCCTGCGCCTCCACAGCCTTTGCCGTGGCCGGATCGAGGATCTTTTGCAGGCCCACAAAGCCGGCGCTCAACAAGCTCGGCGCCTCAGCGGCGCGCTTCTCAAACTCTTCCACACTCACTTCGTAAGGCTTGGAAAGCTGCCACAGAGCAAACACTCCGCACAGAACAATGAAGCCAATTACTGCTAATCCAATCCAGTCGTGCATAAATCTTAAGTTTCGAGTTTCGAGTTTCGAGTTTCGAGTTCTCGCTTCGAACCATTTGAATCTTTAACTTGTTCGCGCAAATTCGGAACTCGGAACTCGAAACTCGGAACTCGAAACCAAGCGTCTCACTCGTTCCAAATCCTCCATCGTGTCCACTCCAATCGAGGACGTGCTTGCTTTGATTGCCTTGATTTTTACGCCGTGCTCCAGCGCTCGCAGTTGTTCGAGCGACTCCAATCGCTCCAGCTCCGACTGCGGCCACTGCGCAAACTCCAGCAAAACGTCACGCCGGTAAACATAAAGCCCGGTGTGCTTGCGAAAAACGGCCAGCAACGACGGTTCGTTCCTTAGTGCTGCTTCGATCGACCCATGTTCGCGAACTGCCTCACGCGGATAAGGCACAGGCGAACGCGAAAAATAGATTGCACCCGCGCTATCGTCTATAAGAACCTTCACTACATCAGGATTCAAAACATCCACTGCCGACTCAATCGGCTCCCATGTCGTCGCGATCCCGACGTCACTGTTTCCCATTTCCCCCTTCCCCTTTCCCCCTTGAATTCCTTCCCCTGCCCCGTTCCCCTCTCCCCCTATCGCTTCAACTGCTCGCTCGATCGTCAGCGGCGAGATCAATGGTTCGTCGCCCTGCACATTGACGATGATGTCAGCGTCCGCGAGCGAAGCAGCAACTTCCGCGATCCGATCCGTTCCGCTTTTGTGATCGGCGCGAGTCATCACGGCTTCATACCCGGCAGACTTCACCGCTGTAAGTATGCGCTCATCGTCAGTCGCCACGATGGCACGCGCGATATTTCGGGCAGCGAGCGCGCGCTCCACAACCCAGCAAATCATGGGTTTTCCGGCGATTTCGAGCAGAGCCTTGCCAGGCAGACGAAAAGAATCGTAGCGAGCGGGGATGATTGCGACAGCTCTTCTTTTGGGATTAGTTGGAGGATTTGCGCCCGTGTGATTCACGGGATAACAGCATAGCTTGCACGCCTGCGAGTGTCAACGCGAAGACTATGGCGTGAAGAAAGCGCCAGTTTATTCGTCGAGCCCTTCGCCGAGAAATAGCGGAGGTTTAGTCCTGTCCGTTTTGCCGCGAAGCGGTGGCGGTGGCTACGAGCTTTCGCGCGCGCGCACTACGAGATTGGGTGAACGCGTTCGGACTTTGATGTAGCGTTTCTCACCGGGCTGCACCGGGCCGTTGGGATAATAGCCCAGGCTGTATTGCCAACCCAGGTCTTCAGTGATTGCACCAAATGCCTGGGGAACGTCGGAGAGAGTTTCGGCTTTGAAGAGACGGCCTCCAGTTCTTTCTGCCAAAAACTGAAGATAGTTTGAGCCGACTGCGTATTCCTTGATCATCCTCGTGCGCACATGTTCTCTGGCCTTAACAATTTGACTGAGCCGGAAGAAATAGAAACCGTTAACCGAATGTCTTGCATTAGAAAAACCACTAAAACCGCCTGCATCCCTGCTTTTAATTACAATTGAATGAGAGTTGCCGTCTGGCACTGCTACGCCGCAGATCACACTGCCGCAGTAACCAAAGGCCACTTGCTATGCCGCGAAACGGCCATTTATACCTGCCGATTGACACTACCCAACACGCGGGCTACCATGCCACGCTTCGCGCAGGATTTAACAAGAGCAGTTAGCTGGCGGTCCCAAATTACCTGTTTCCCTTACTCGCGCGTTTTACTATTCACGATTCACCATTTACGATTAACTACTTATGGGTTTCGCAACGACGGCAATTCACAGCGGGCAGGAACCAGACCAGACAACTGGCTCGGTCACGGTTCCTATCTATCAAACCTCAACCTACGCGCAGGACGGGCTCGGTAAAAATAAGGGCTACGAGTATGCGCGCACGCAGAACCCAACACGTAGCGCGCTGGAACAAAACCTCGCTGCGCTCGAAGGCGCACGCTTTGGCTTTGCGTTCGCTTCGGGAATGGCGGCAATTGATGCCACGCTGCGGCTGGTCAAAGCCGGTGAGCACGTAGTCGTTTCCGATAATACCTATGGCGGCACGTTTCGCCTCTTCACGAAAGTGCTCACCAATTACAATCTCGAATTTGATTTCGTCGACACCTCGGACGCGCTTAACGTAGAGGCGGCCATCAAGCCCAACACCAAAATGGTTTTCGTCGAGACCCCGACTAACCCGGTAATGATCGTTACCGATTTGCGCGAGGTGTCGGAGGTAGCACACCGGGCCGGCGCGCGCGTTGTTTGTGACAACACTTTTATGTCGCCTTACCTGCAGCGCCCGCTCGAATTTGGCGTAGACATCGTGGTTCATTCAACCACGAAGTATTTGAACGGCCACTCTGACGGAATTGGCGGAGCTGTTCTACTAAACAACGAAGAGGATGCGGCCTGGATTGGGTTTATTCAAAACAGCGCCGGCGCGATTCTCTCGCCTTTTGACTCCTGGCTCGTCATGCGCGGCACCAAGACTCTCGCGCTGCGCATGGAACAACATGACAAGTCGGGCCGGGCAGTGGCGGCGTTTCTCGAAGAGCATCCGAAGGTGAGGAAGATTTATTATCCGGGCTCGGCATCGCACCCCCAGCATGCGCTCGCCAAACGTCAGCAGCATGGGTTTGGCGGCATGGTCGCATTTGATGTTGGCACGCTGGAAGCGGCGCGCGCTGTCCTCGAGTCAGTTAAGTTGTGCACGCTTGCGGAAAGCCTTGGCGGTGTCGAGACGCTCATTTCGCATCCCGCTACCATGACCCACGCGTCGGTTGACACTGACAAACGCGCACGATTAGGTATTAGCGACGGGCTTGTAAGAGTCTCTGTGGGGCTCGAAGACACGGATGATATAATTGCCGACCTCGATCAAGCGCTAAATAATATTTGAGCTTTTCAGTACTTGTAACGCAAACTGTTAGTTTGCGACGCAAGCCAACAGATTGCGTTATACAAAACGGAAGTGACAGCCAAACTCCGATCAGGTTAGAATTCAATCGCACTTTGCCTTTTCCTGAATCGCCTTCACGCGCCTTATGATTGTTGAACTGCACGCAAAATCGGACGTAGGTCGGGTTCGCCGCGGAAACGAGGACAATTTTCTCGTCCTCGAACTTTCCAAACAGCAAACCTGGACGGGCACTGACAGCACCGCCGCGCCAACGAACCTGACCAGCTTCGAGTTGGGCGAGAAGGGCCTTGTGCTTGTTGTTTCCGACGGGATGGGCGGCGCCCTGGCTGGGGACGTTGCCAGCCGCATGGCGGTAGATTCCGTGCGGGACATGATCATGGGCAACAATTCCGAAAAGGGATGCGATCCGGATGCGTCGCTGGTCGAGTGCCTGAAGAGCGCCACGGTCTACGCCAATCTCGCCATTCACCACAAGAGCCAGGAGGATGCGCGCTGCGCCGGAATGGGCGCAACTTTTACCGGCGCTGCCGTCCACGATGACCTGCTCGATCTGGTTCAAGTCGGCGACAGTCGCGGTTACCTCATCCGCCAGGATCAGATCCGATTGGCAACCAAAGATCAGTCATTGGTACAGCAGCTCGTCGATGTTGGCCAGATCAGTGAGGCTGAGGCCGAGACCCACATGTTTCGCAATGTGATTTTGCAGGCGCTTGGCGCCCAGGGCGACGTCACGCCGGTAACGGGCAGGATACGCCTGCGACGTGGTGACACTCTTTTGCTTTGCAGCGATGGTTTATCCGGAAAGTTGCGTGCGGAGGATATTCAAAACATCGTCGCCAGCAATCCCGAGCTTTCGAAGGCCTGTGACGAGTTGATTGCTGAAGCCAACAACCGGGGCGGTGAGGATAATATTACAGTTATTCTGGCGCGCTTTAGCGGTGACGAACTGGAAGAGCCTGCCAGCGACCGCATCACTATTGAACTACCCGCGCTTTCAGAAGAAGACAAGACCCTCGACGACACCTACGATCCCGACACCGAGCCTCACTAAGGTCCCTTCATAATTCGCCACAGATGGACACGGATAAAAACTGATTAGAGTAAGAATTCACTCTGAATCGGTCTTAACGTGAATACTCCGTCCTGACTCAGACCCTTTCGGTTGTGTGTTCTGATCCGCTCTTATCTGTGTTCATCTGTGGCCGCACTTTCCGGCAGCTCTTTCGCGCGCCAGTCAGCCCCTTCATCAATCCGGCGGACGTAGATTGAGGAGCCCTCGATGCTCTCCACGCGCACCCGCTCGCCAGCTTCCAAAGCCGACTCGCCCTCAGCCGGGTAAGCTGTCCAGGTAGAACCGAAAACTTTCACCGCCCCTTCCTGCATTGCTCCGCGACTGGAGGAAACTACTGTACCGATTTTCCCCGGCAGCGAATCGGCACCTGTGCGCAGCGAGTCGCCTGTTTTCTCACGAGAAAAATAGTTGACGAAGATTGTGCGCGAAGCGGCTGTCAGTCCAACCGAAACCAGGGCAAAAATCAGAAACTGAATTCCGAGGTTGTTAATGCCAACGATCCCCGCAAGCGCCGCAGCCAGGGCCCCGATACCAAACCACAACAGTACAAAGCCCGATGTGAAGACTTCGGCGACGATCAGGATCGCGCCAAGTATGCACCACAAGATCCAATAGAGGTTGTCCATGCTGACGTTAGCCTTTAAGCAAGTTCTTCAAGACGAACCAAATGTTTGCCGGCCGTTCCGCCAGCCGTCTCATGAAGTAAGGATACCAGTGTTCTCCGTAGGGCACATAGACCCTCATGTTGTAGCCATCTTTCGCAAGCTGCCGCTGAAGATCACGGCGCACACCGTAGAGCATCTGAAACTCAAAAGCCCCTTTCGGAATTCCTTTCCGTTGCGAGAAATCGATCGTGCCCTCGATCATCTTCGGATCGTGTGTAGCGATGCCGTGATAGATGCCACTCGAGAGCAGAAGCTGCATCACGCGCACGTAGTTTTCATCTACTTCCTTCTTGTCCGGAAACGCCACCTCGGGAGGTTCATGGTAGGCTCCCTTGCAAATTCTGATTCGCGCCGGCAGCCTAACCAGTTCCTGCGCGTCCGCATAGGTCCGCCGCAGAGACGACTGCAACACGATGCCTACATCGTTCAATCCAAACTCGGCACGCAAGCGCTTGAAGAGATCGATCGTTTGCTGCGTGACGTTTGCGGCTTCCATGTCGACGCGCACGAAATTTCCTCTTCGTGCCGCATCTGCAACCACGGTGCGCGCATTCTTGTAAGCAAGCTCAGTATCCAGTTCAAGCCCAAACTGCGTCAGCTTGATCGAGACGTTGGAGTTAATCCCTGTTTCATCGATGCGGCTAAGAATCTGAAGATACTCTTTTACTTCAGCCTCGGCCTCTGCGGGGTTGGCAACCGACTCGTTAAGATGATCGAAAGAAGCTGAGCATCCTTCGGCATTCATCTCGCGAATGGCGCCAACCGCTTCGTCGATTGTTTCCCCGGCAACGAAGCGGGTTGTTAGTCTTTTGAAGAGCCGAAAACGGGCGGCAAAATCCTTAAGTCCCTCCTGCCGAGAGAGGTATATTAATGCGCTTCTACTAAGCATATTTGCAGTTCAGCGAATTCTATCAGAACCGGGAGCGGTAGCGACCGGGTGCGGAGTCAACTTGAGTGTCAAGACCGGTCGTACCGCTCCCGGTTCTGATACTGAGCGCGGTAGCGACCGGGTTCTGGATTCAACTTGAGTGTCAAGACCGGTCGTACCGCTCCCGGTTCTGATACTGAGCGCTTCCACCAAAGGGCCAGGTTGGGCTTTCACGCTTGAATCCTGTGGTATTCTTGGCCCGCTCTATTGGATTACCGCTCCATCAAGGCGAGATTCCCGCAACCCCGGTCGGCCTGAAGGATACAATTAAATGCGCCTGAAGCTGGTACTTATTTCTGCGCTGATCGCTGCCGTGGTTGGGGCGGGTACCGCCATAGCGATCATCCTATTTGTCTTCTCGTCACTCAAACCAATCTCAGCGCCGGGACTACTTGTCGTTTCAACCTATCTGCTTCCGGCGCTAGCAACGCTGCTCGCATCAATGTTCGTCTATCGCCACACGGCACGGCGGCGCAGGTTGCAGGCAGTGTTAACGGCTATCATCGCCTTGGTGCTAACTATTTTGTTTTTCATTCTCGCCTCGATCATTACAGCCCGCGGACTGGACCGATTACCACCGCAACCTGAGTCACAACACACTGCAGGCTAAGCACTCTATCCAGATACAAGACAATCAAACTCAAAACGCAAAGTCACCAAGGCTTTCTTTAAGGCCTTTGGCGTAAGACTCGGCATCCTCTCCGGTTAAGCTCATCTGTTTTGATCACCACCTGTCGTAAGACTGTGCAATCCAATTTGCTCCTGCACGGGCCGCAGGGAGTCAATAACAAAACGAATGTGCTCGTCGATGTCCACGCCGAGCTCTTCAATCCCCTGCCGAATGTCGTCCCGGTTTACCGAGCGCGCGAAGGCTTTGTCCTTGAGCTTTTTCTTCACTGAACTAACCTCGAGATCGTCAAGACTCTTGTTGGGTCGGACAAGCGCACAGGCCACCAGGAAACCACAAAGCTCATCGGTAGCGAAGAGCGCTCGGGCCATGGCGGTGTCGCGCGGCACGCCGGTATAAGTAGCGTGGCCCATTATTGCGCGAATGAAGCGCTCAGAATAACCGCGGCCGCAGAGAATGTTTGCGCCAGTATACGGATGCTGGTCGGCCGTGGGAAACATCTCATAATCGAAATCATGAAGTAGTCCGACCAGTCCCCATTCGTCTTCGTCATCCTCAGCGGAGCCGTATCGCTTCGCGCAGGCACGCATTGCAGCTTCAACTGCCAGGGCGTGCTTGCGCAAACTCTCGCCCTTGGTGTATTCGCACAACAATTCCCAGGCGTCGTCTCGGTCGGGCATTTCGGTCAGGTGTAGTCTTGGTAGAAGAATCCCGAATGCATGAAGATAGACAACGGGTGTCTATCCTATTTTTCTGAGCGAGCAAAACTAGCACGAGTGAACTGCGGCAAACAAGACAGGCGCGGAAAAGCGTGGTGGTTCAGTTTGGTATGAGCGAAGCTTGCCCGGCAATGACAGGGAACAAAACGGAGGAGCAGTGCCGCACAAATACGGAACCGGGAGCAGTAGCGACCGGGTGCTGGATTCAACCTGGCAAAACGGATTTTAGATCTCCTTATTGTAAGAGCCGAGTCCAAGAGCTGACTTGAGTGCGGGCATCCGGTCGCTACCGCTCCCGGTTCTGATGTATTGCGTAGTTTTCGCAAACTAATTCAGCCACTGCGGGGTGCACGGTAACCGGGGCGGGCGCGGACGACGACGTTTTTGCGGATGGTCTTGACCTTGATCTTGCGATACTGGCCATCGCGCGCTTTGTTGGTTGGGTAGTAGCCAATGGCGTATTGCGTTCTGAGTTCAGCCGCGATCTTCGCAAAGGCGTCTGGCAGAGCCCCAAGCGTATCAGCCCGCAGCAACCGTCCGCCTGACCTATTTGCTAACTCAATTAGATAACTATCCGCCTTTACATAAAGCTGATCGAGCATCAGGCTTACTGAGTCGTCTTTTCGCCGGCTCCCGCGGCTTGAAGGATCGGCACCGACTCCACCCGGGCGTCCGGTTGGCCCGGTGGTTGGCGGCATTCGATCGGGGGACGGAAAACGATTCATATCGGGGTCCCGCTCGCGCCGTCCTCTCATAATTTCCGCGGCCGTAGGCAAACCCAGTGGTCCCGTCTTGCTGCGCTGGCCGGCGGTGGGCACGGTATCTGGGTCATCACTTGGGAAGGTAGGAGCGGTCGTTCCTGAAGGTGTTCCGCGTATTACGTCAATGGTAGGTAAGTTCGCTGCCGGGTCATCCCCAGCCTCGCGCGCGATGCGCTCGGTCTCGTCGCGAGTTTCAAATCGAATCGGATAAACAATCACTCCCTCTTCTTCAAGCCAATGGAGCGTGCCATCGAAGGTTGCCTGGTCGCTATGCCAATCAACTCCATCACTGAAAAGAACAATTGCTTTGCGACCCTGGATTGTTTTGATTGAAGCAAGCGCGACCTCGAAAGCATCGTAAAGCTTTGTTCCTCGTCCGGAGGCAGTTTTATAGATCGCGTCTTGCAAGGCGGCGCGATCGTTTGTGAAGTCGCTAAGCTCGCGCACCTCGTTGTCGAACGAAATTACTTTCACGCGATCCCCGCCCTGCAACTGCTCGACAAAAGCGACCGCCGCTCGCTGGATCGAACCCAACTTCTCCTGCGTGCTGGCGCTCGTGTCGAGCAACAGCACTACATGAAACGGCGCACTTACGGTAGCAAAGAAGGCCACCTGCTGATTCTCACCATCCTCCGAAATGCTAAACTCTTCCTGACGCAGATCGGGAATGTAGTTGCCCTCGATGGTGGTGGCGATGACGGGAACGGTGACCAGGTTCGTATCGATCTTTACGGTCTCGACCTGCTCCTGAGCCGGTGATAATTCGGGGCTTGGTTCAGCGGCTGGTTCAGGAGTGGGCTCAGGAGTTAGTGGGGGTGTCGGCTGTGCTTTGGGTTGGGGTTTAGCGGCGACTCCCGGTGAAACGCGCCGATGTGGCCGCGAGCGGGTTTGCGACACGGCTGCTATCGCAAGGGCCATACAAATCGAGCAGGCTAGGCAGATACGAACAAGCACCGCCGGTTTCTCCAGTCAGTATCCGAAATCCCAGGCTACTAAATCTCTGGGTGGACACTGCGCGATCAATAAACGATCCGGTTTGTGCGAAAGACTCAGGACGTAACGCTACGATGAGTGTTGTAAGAATAACGGTTGCCATTGATGCTGACAACGTAGATAAGAAATCAGAACCGGGAGCGGTAAGGACCGGGTCCACGCTGAATTCCAAGTGGACCCACATGCCAACACAAAAGCGGGCGCTGACAACCGTCGCTGGAAAATCAGAACCGGGAGCGGTAGCCACCGGGCCCACGCTGAATTCCAAGCGGACCCACATGCCAACATAAAAGCGGGCGCTGACAACCGTCGCTAGAAAATCAGAACCGGGAGCGGTAGCGACCGGCCCCTGGATCCAAGATGAGGAGACTTAGGTCCATGGCGCTTATTTGGAAACGCTACTGCTCAAGTCGAGTTTGGGACCCGGTCGCTACTGAGGCCGTGTGAAAACTCCGGGTCTCAGCGCCAAAGGCGCGAAATGTTGTATAGACCGGATACATGGTTAACAAGTGTTCGGAGACATAGGTAACAGTCATGATTCAACTGGCGGCTCTGTAAGGTCAAGCGTTGCCACCTGCTGGTGACAGAAGTAGACCTCGTAAAGTCCGTCGGTTGTGGTTGGGCGAAGCGCCACGTCTAGACCGTGAAAGGCTTCACCGACAAAAAGGATGCGTTGGTGCAAATAGATCACGCCGTTTTTCTGGACGCGTCGCACTATCGAGTCCGCCGGATACTGAATGGACGGCAAGCATTCTGGGAACGGGCGCGCGCTGACTCGATAGCGCGCAGCCGGCACTTGCATCTGCAAGGCTTCGTGCGGACGCTGGCAGTTGTACTGGTCCCGCCAGTGCACAAATCGATCTTGGCATTCATGCAGATCACGCCAGGCATAGTCACGCAGCAGTTCGACTTTGAGCGTGCGATGAAAGCGCTCATCTTTGCCTTGTGTTTGCGGATGATAGGGGCGCGAGTGCGAGACGCGCACACCCAGCCGCAGGAGCCAAACTGTTAGACGCGTCCAACGGCAACGGCCATCCAGGTAAACGCCCCAGGGGCCACCGTTGTCCATGGTCATGCGCCACGGCAAACCATAACGACGAAAGACTGTGGTCAAGGCGTTCTGCACGGTCTCAGCACGCTCGTCGGCGCAGGCACGTAGCTCGAGTGCAAAGCGTGAATGATCATCAAGTACGGTCAAGGGGTGACACCGGCCAGCGGCAGTGGCGAAGTAACCTTTGAAATCCATCTGCCAGAGATCATTCGGCTCGGGGTGCTCGAAGCGTCGGAAGCTCTGGTGATGCAACGACTCTTCGGGCGCGATCAGCTGGTGCCTCTGCAGAATCGCGGTGATGGTACTGGCCGCAGGCACCCCTGAGTAACCGAGAGCTACAAGCCGGGCGCGCAGCTTGCGCCCACCCCAAGCCGGGTGCTCGGCGCGTAAGGCGAGCACTGGCTCTTCAACGCTGGGCAGGGTGCGGCGTGGAGAGTGTTGTGGACGACGCGACTGATCGGCTAAAGCTCGAGTGTCATTTGCCTGAAATCGTGCTCGCCACTTGTAGCCAGTCTTTCGGCTGATGCCAAAGCGGCCGCACAACTGGCTTAGGTTCACCTCAGGAAAGTTGGCTAACAGAACGAACTCGCGACGTTGCGACATGCAAGTACTCTCTTTCCAGGGCATCGGCGTTATCCTCCTTGTTGACCAAGGTAGACGATGCCAAAAGTGTTACCTATGTCTCCGAACGTCTGTTACCTATGTCCCCGGTCTATACAAATGTAATAGCCTAGGGCAACGCCCTAGGTTAAAGGTTCCATGAATTTTGGAAGCGCTGAAGGCGCGAAATAGGAAGTGTCGACCGAAAATAGTAGTGATGGTGCTGCCTGCAACATCATTTCGCGCCTTCAGCGCTAAGAAGCTTCAACTGGTTCCACCTGGGCCGATGGCCCAGGCTATTACATTTCGCGCCTTTGGCGCTGAGACCCGGAGTTTTCACACAGTC
>JBGPYG010000171.1:0-7716 GCA_041493085.1 Pyrinomonadaceae bacterium
GGATTAACGCGGATAGTCGTGGATAAGGAAAGCGAAGAAAGCTAAATGAAGACCAGATAATGAGGCCGGTGGAGAGCCCTCTGCGTCTTCGCAGAAAACGTTCTGGTGCTAAGTCTTAAGATCGTTCTTGCTAAGTCCTGGTTTTGATCCGCGTGACTCCGCGTAAATCCGTGGCTGGATTCTTGCGCAGTTTTTTTTAGCTGGCTCCACGCGCTGACAGAATGGCGGGAATGGTGCGCAGCAGGATCATGCCGTCAAGACCGAGCGACCAGCGGTCGATGTATTCGAGATCGAGTTGCATCCACTGTTCAAATGACAGGTTGCTGCGGCCCGATACCTGCCACAGGCAGGTCAGTCCAGGCTTAACGCTGAACCGCCGCTTCTGCCACGCCACTTCCATTCGCAGCGCGTCACGAACCGACAGTGGCCGCGGCCCAACTATGCTCATATCACCCAGCAGCACGTTGATGACTTGGGGCAGTTCGTCGATGCTGGCCTTGCGCAGCCACCTGCCAACGTGAGTCGTCCGCGGGTCGTTAGTTATTTTGAAAATCGGGCCTGTCTTTTCATTCAAGTGTTCGAGTTCCTTCATGCGTGCTTCGGCATCGACGCACATCGTGCGGAACTTGATCATGCGAAAGCGGCGCTTGTTATAGCCGACCCGCCCTTGAATGAAGAACACCGGCCCTTCGGAATCGAGCTTGATTGCCAACGCTACCAGCGCGAGCAGAGGAGACAACAACAACAGCAGACTCGCCGCGACTACAATGTCCAGCATCCGCTTGATTTCGGTTCGCCAGGTAACTGGGGGCGCGCTGTGCAACGACAATAGCGGCGTGCCCTCAAACTCGGATGGGTGTGCGCGAGCCAGCCGGCGCGGAAAATGATCCGTGAACATGTGCACCATGATGCCCTGCTCTTCCAGCAGGTTAATTGCCGCTTCTATTTGCGAATACTGCGACTTGATTGGCAGCGCAACAAACACTTCGTCAATGACGTCGTGGGCAATAATGCGTGGCAAGTCTGCAACATCGCCGAGCCGCGGAACGCCTTTAACCCCGTGGCCATTGAAGTTTGTTTCGTCGTCAACGTAGCCAACAATGCGATAGCCCAGGTCGCTTCGGTGTCTTACCTCGTTCGCAAACCAGCGGGCCCGTGGACCGCCGCCGACAAGCAACAAAGACTTAATATTGTGTCCGCGCAGTCGCAAACGCCGCAGGTTGAGGCGCAGCAAGGCGCGCATAGCGACGATGAGCACCAGCCCGATTAACCCGACACATGCGGCAGTCCAGAGGGTGATGGTTGACCAGCGCCCAATTTGAGCCACCATCAGCAGCATAAGTGAAGCGAGGAAAACTGCCCGGCCAATCTCTCTTACTTCTTCCGCGAATCTGCTGAGGCGATGGGAACGATAAATTCCCTGAAGGTTGAAAACGACATACCAAACGAGCAGCATTGCGGCGCAGAGTAGCGCGTTTGCAATTTTTATTCTGGTCGAGAAGAAGTCGAGGGCATATTCTGAAATCGACACGCGTGCTTCGGGCGCGTAGTTTAGGACTATGGCCAGGCTCAAGGCGCAGAGCATCAACAGGAGGTCGCTGACCTTCAGAAAAAGATTCGCAAGTTGTCCGTAGCGAGCGACCATAAGATGTTGCGCGACCCCAGTCCCTAGTGAGGGATCAACGGATTCAAGAAGGTAGCCAGGCTTGCCAGCCTCACGTAGCGTTCGATCTTGCTGATTCGGTTTCGTGGCACGAGGATCATGTCACCCGCTTGCAATGTGAGATCATTTTCCAGGTCACTGGTTCGCTTCAGCGTTTTGAAGTTCAAGCTTCGCACTTCGGCGGTGTCGGCATTCAGTTTCCGAAACACCAGAATCTGCGACGACTTCGCGCTGTCTTTGAAACCACCCGCCAGCAGGACGGCTTGGATCGCGGTCAGTTTTTCGCGCATTTCGAGTTTGCCGGGCTGCAAGACCTCGCCGGCTACCACAACGTAAGGCTTTTGAAACTCCTTTAAAACGACGATCATTTCGGGCGATGCCAGGCGTGTTTGCGCTTTCGCCAAAATCACGTTGCGAACCTGCTGAAGATTGCGACCGGAGACTTTTATATCGCCGCCAATCTCGAGAGAAATGAAACCGTCGGGCTGAACGGTAACAGTCTGATTAAACTCAGGCGTGTAGCGATACTGGATGTCCAACACATCTCCCGGTTGCAGCACGTAGCGCTCCTCAGTGCCGAACGTTCCGAGCCGCGGCGTTGGTGGCGTTTGTGTCAACTGCCGTGGGCGCACCGATTGGGTTTGTGCCTGCACAGCCAGGCCCAAACCAGCTACCAACAACGCAATGATGACTACTCTTTTAATCAGCACAGTCCGACCTCTTTACAGCCTTCGATATAGCCAGTTGGGCACGGGATATTGTCTTTGATTGAGAATGAAGCCGAGGAAGTGTCCGCCGGCTGCTTCGATTGTCTGCTGGCAACGTTGAATCTGACCGCGTCGTGTTTGCGCGGCCTTGACCACGACGGAAACTCCATCAACGAGAGGAGCCAGCGCGCTTGCTTGTGATGAAACGGACAGCGAAGGACAATCGATCAGCACGTAGTCGAAGTTCCAACGCAGGGCCTTCAGGCATTCGGCGCGATAGTCGGCACCGGACTCCCAGTTGCTCGCCTTTCGCACGCCGCCTGCGGCCGCCATGTGCGATGTCGCTGGCGCCACGGATAAAGTGAGCAAGTTGTCGATGTCTGTTTCTTCACAGAGCCTGGTAATCTGATTCGGATCGGCCATCTGCAGGTTTTGCAGGGCGGTCGCCTCGACGCGAAGTACGCGGTTCCGCGTTTGAGCCGCCAACTCTTCGGCCAGTATGTCTACGACGTGGGTGACACCTTCGCCAGGCGTTGCGGAGGTAAAAGCCACTACGCGATTACGAAGCTTCCCCTGATCATCGACGGCCTGAAACACCGTTCTGATTAGTTCAAGATAGAATCCCGCTTTGATCGTTTTTCGGCTCATCTGATGTTTCCAGTAGTTATTGCAGTCGGGTGTTTTCCTCTTGTTACTCGCCTGAAGCCCACTTGAGTAAGGGGTCGTGAACAAGCTTTGGTTGAGACAACCTGGGTCGAGCCGGCTGCGGCTGAGTCGCCCGCGGCCGAGCCGGTTCCGGCTCAGAAACGGTTTCGGGTTCGACAAACGTCTCCCGTGCCGCCCGGCGCATATTTGGCAATGAAGCGAGCACTCTGCTTCCAGTTAAGACTTCGAGTTCGCGCGGCGTCAGCACTGTGTCGCGCAGAAACTCAGCTACTACCACGCTGCCTATGGCGAGTAACGCACCGAGAAACACACCCAAAATCAGGTTCAGCGGCCTATTTGGCTTTACGGGAAGCTGCGGCTGAACGGGGGCCTCCGCCACGGAAACGTTCGTAATCTTGTTCTGGTCAAGCTCATCCGTGATGCGGGCCTCCTCCTCTTTCTTCTTGTAGAGCTGGTAGTTGTCAGCGCTCTCTTTCACCTTGCGATTGAGATCGTCATACTCGGCGGTGATGCCCTCAAGCCGGGAGAGTTGAGCCTCATATTGGCTCACCTGCCCGAGCAACATTTCGTGGCGGCCTTGAGTGCCGGCCTGATCCACTCGTCCGCGAGCCAACTCGGCTTCCAGCGTTTGACGCAAGGGGTTGAGGTCGGTCGACTGTTCAGTCGCGGTTTCTTTGGAGGCTTTCTCGAGTGCCGCTCTGGTAGTTTTGATCTGCTGATCAACTTCGCGTACGAGCCGGTCTTCCGGTCTGAATTTCGTCAGGAGTTGGGTCCGCCGGTTTTGCAATTCCACCATCAGCGTGTTTAGCCGTTCGGCTGAGTACTGATTTGGCAGCGCGCGGCTTTGCGTCACCACCCGCGGCGCGAGGGTTTGCAGTTGCTGTTGCACCTTGGCTATTCGATCAGTAACCTCCCTGAGAAATGTTTGCGTTTCAAGCAGCTTCGATTTAGCTTCGGTCAGTTTCTGCACCGTCTGATCTTTTTGCTGCGTCAGCGAAACAACATTCATCGACTGCTGAAAAGCCGAGAGCCGCTTTTCAGCCTCCTGTAGTTGGCTTTCAGACTGATCGGCTTGCGTCTTGAAGAATTCGTACGTACCGGGTGGTCTATGCAGCTTCAGGTGCTTTTCCAGGTAGAGATCCTGAACCTTGCGCAGCACCGCGGCGGCCTTCTCGGGAGACCGGGATGTGTATTTGACCTCGATAATGCTGGCTTTCTTGACCGGAGTTATCACCAGATCCTTTGCCAGGCTGTGGCTCGCTTCTTCAATCTGCGCGACTTGCGAGCGTGGCGCTTCCCTCAGCCCAAGCTTAGAAGTGATTGAACCTCCTCCGTACAAGCCGCATTCGGTGGCGACCTGTTTCAAGAGATCTTCGCTGGTCAGTAATTCAATCTCCGAATTGATTTGATTCTCGGAGACGTCATTGTCGAAGTACGTGCCCGTTGACCCCGTTGTGCGTTCTGGCGTGATCGGGACGTCAGACCGCGTATTCTTAACCAGAATCTTCATGCGCGCTTCGTATTCGTTCGGTGTGAGAAACGTGAATACGGCCGTGCCGACCGCAACTGTTAGAAACGTCACGCAGATCAGCAGCTTGTGACGGAATAAGACACTTACTACGTCGCGGACGGAGATTTGCACTTCAGATTTGCCGGGGCTCTGATTGTTCATAAACAAGGACTTGCAAATGAGTTAAAGGGGCAATCGACAGGCGATTCCGCTTTTTCTGGAAGTTGTCGATCCAGCCTTGGTCGGATTCAGTTTTGTCCCGGCGCTATATCAGAACCGGGAGCGGTAGCGACCGGGTGCTGGCACTCAAGTCAGCTCTAGTGCGGGCGCGCCTTGCAACCGGGCGACCTCAAGTCTTTTTTGCCAGGTTGAATCCAGCACCCGGTCGCTACCGGGTGCTGGCACTCAAGTCAGCTCTAGTGCGGGCGCGCCTTGCAACCGGGCGACCTCAAGTCTTTTTTGCCAGGTTGAATCCAGCACCCGGTCGCTACCGCTCCCGGTTCTGATAATCACAGTCCTTTGAAACTGATGCATTACCCGAACCGGCGAATGGCTAAATGAGGGGCATGAATACTATGATGACTGCCAACTGACAAATGACAACTACATCCCAAAAACCGCTGACTTTAGCGTCGACTGCCGACATTCGGGCGTGTTTTCCCGCACTCGAGCGCCTCCACAATCAACTTCCGGTTGCGTATTTCGATGGACCTGGAGGGACACAAGTGCCGCGTCCGGTGGTCGAGGCGATGACCGACTATCTCTACAACCACAACGCGAACACGCATTGGGCCTATCCAACCAGCGAAGAAACAGACGCTGCGCTCGAGAATGCGAGACAGACGTGCGCCGATCTTTTGAACGCTGCCGCTGAGGAGATCGCGTTTGGCGCAAACATGACCACGCTCACTTTTCACCTGGCAAGGGCCCTGGGAGCGCAATACGTGAGCGGTGATGAGATCATCGTCACCGAACTGGATCATCATGCCAACGTTGCTCCCTGGATGCGCCTGACGGTGGAACGCGGAGTCCGAGTGAAAATTGCGAAGATGGTCCCCGCGACAGGCCAACTAGACTGGAACAGCTTCGAGCAGTTGATAACTAAACGCACAAAGCTCGTCGCCATCGGTGCAGCCTCCAATGCACTGGGGACAATTAACGATGTCGCCCACGCGATTCGAATGGCGCGATCTGTCGGGGCCCTGGCTTTTGTGGATGCTGTCCACTACGTGCCGCACGCGCTCCCGGACGTTCAGGCTCTCGATTGCGACTTTCTCGCGATGTCTGCCTACAAGTTTTATGGCCCGCACGTCGGCATACTCTTCGGCAAACTTGCCTTGCTCGAAACGATTGACTTCCCCAAGCTCATCCCGGCTCCGGACGCTCCACCGGAGAATGTTGAGACCGGCACGCAGAACCAGGAAGGCATCGTAGGCGCGGGAGCAGCGGTCGATTTTCTCGCATCACTTGCAGCCGGAGAGTCGCGGCGCTCACGGCTGCTGGCGGCTTATGAAGAGCTACACCGGCGAAGTGCGGAGCTAACGCAAAGACTGTGGCACGGACTGGGGACGATTAAAGGAGTTCGGCTTTATGGCCCCCCGCCCACCTTGCCGAGAACTCCGACCGTGGCGTTCACCGTGGATGGCGTATCTTCGACGGACGTCTCGCGCAAACTTGCCGCACGCGGCCTGTTCCTTTCCCACGGAGACTTTTATGCGGCAACTGTTGTCGAAAGGTTGGGGCTTGGACCGGAAGGCCTCGTGCGCGCGGGTTGCGCTTGCTATACGACTGCGGATGAGATCGAACGATTGATCGAAGGGGTTAGGGAGATTGCCGTGGGCTAGTCCAAAGTCCAATATCCAATGTCCAAAGTCTGCCTACCTCCCGGAACTTTGGACATTGGACTTTGGACGTTGGACTCATTTTCGAACCGCATTGATGAAATCAGCCAGCAGTCCATACGCAGTACTCTGCAAGTTCGGACGGTGAGAAGTGATGGTCAGCCCCGGCATCATGTCCAACTCAAAATGAATCGCGAGCGAGGTGCCTCTGACGTTACCCAGCGGGTCGCTGGCAGCCACTTGCTCGGGCCGCACGGTGGCGGCGAGTTTTCCGCCTCCGATTAGTTTCGCTCGCGCCACCAACTTGAATGGTTTTCCTTCCGCGCGCGCCGCCTGCACCTTCCGGGGGCTGAGATCGCGAATTCCCTCTCTGTTCACTTCGGCTGGTTTCAACGGAATGTTCATGAGCACGCTCACCAGCGCGCACACTTTGACGGTCGAATCCCAACCGTCTATATCGTGACTCGGATCTGTTTCGGTGACGCCGAGTTCCTGGGCCGTTTTCAAGCCTTCTGCAAACGAGCGGCCCGCCTCCATCGTTTCAATGATCACATTCGTAGTTGAGCTAAAGATGCCGCTGAAACCGCGAAGTTTGACGGCGGGCAGCGTTTCACGAAAAAGCGAAAACACCGGTGCGCTGTCAAGCACAGACGACTCAAAAAGAAACCGCTTGCCTGCTGATCGCGCCAGTTCGGCGAGCTCGTGATACCCATGAACGACCACCCCCTTGTTTGCAGTGATTGCGTGAGCGCCGGATTTCAAAACCGCGCGCAGATAATCGATTGCCGGTTGCCCGGTATCGGGCTCGAGCGAAGTCGTTTCAAAAACAGCATCAGGCTGCGCCTCGCGAAGCCAGTCGCTAATGCTGTTTGCAGACGACGAATGGTCGGTGGGGCGTACAGGCGAAAGTAACGTGGACACGTCAAACCCGTCCGTGTTGGCAAGCCAACCAATTCTTCGGCTGGCAACGCCGGTGATCCGATACTCAATCCCGTAGAGTTCTCGTACCTCGGTCGACTTCGCAACCAGGAGACGCGCCAGCGCGCGCCCAACATTCCCGAAGCCAAGAAAACAGAGATTGTATTCTTTCATGCTTACCTAATGAGCTCGAGCGAAGTTATACTTCACACTAACACGAGCGATAGACAAGATTAACAGGATTCACAAGATAGGACAGGTAAAAACGTTGCTGAGTTCAATACCGTAATCTTGTTCATCTAGTCAATCCTGTCCAACTTATTCCATGAAACAATACCACGATCTGCTGAAATCAATTCTCGCAAACGGTTATGAACATCAGGACCGAACCGGAGTCGGCACCATCGCTCA
>JBGPYG010000006.1:0-28174 GCA_041493085.1 Pyrinomonadaceae bacterium
CCGTTGTGATTGACGAGATAGATCGAACCCGTTCCGCTGACAGAACCCGGCGCGCGAATTTCACCAGACACGCGCTCGGCAGGCGCTGCCAACACCTTCGTATCAACTATCCGAAAAACCCCGACATTCGCGAGCTCACCCATGGTCCAGGCGGTGTCGTCGTAGACTTCGGTTTGCGGATCGTTTGGCGCCCAGTACTGATAATCGAGCAACGCGTCGGCGATGCGACTGTAGGGCTGATCCATGCGAATGATGTAGGAGCCGGCAGGGAAGGTGCGGGGCAGATACCTGGACTTGGCAGCCACGGGCTTTGCCGATGGAGACGGACTCGGTTGTGGTGTTGCCGAGCTTATCGCTACCGATTCCGGCGACCCGGTCGCTACTACCACCCCAGCCGGGCTGCCCGTCTGGGGATCCCGGTCTGCTCCCGGTGGCGGTTCGCTGGTCGACTGTGATGTGGCAGGCGACCCGGTCGCTACAGCTCCCGGTTCTGATTTAGCGTTAACGGTGAACGGCGCGGTCGCGCGATGAATCTCAACGCCCTGCGCTTGCAGCGTGCGCAGCAGTTCCGCTTGATTGCCTGGCCGCGGATCGTCGCCCGGCAAAACATAGGCGGCAGGCCCTTCGTTCTTCGGCTTCAAAATCGAACGCTTGCTCTTTAAATAAAAGTTCTTGAGAAAGAGCTTGCTGTTGTTGCCGAAGTAGTAAAGCGAGGTCAACAACGCTGTCTGTTCGTAGTTATTGTTGTTGCGTTGCGACCATTTAGCTTTTGGCAGTGGGGGATTCTGGCGATACCAGGTGCGCTGATACTCGCTCGGCGAAAGCGTGCGCTCAACTGTGTCGGCGCCGGCGTTGCCAAACGTTTCATAGAGACGGCTGATGCCATTGTGCGTTGCCGCAATGAACATCAGGTAGCCGGGTGACCACGTATCGAAGTTGCCATGAGCAAACACGCCGGGCATGCCAAACTTCGTCATTTCTGAAACGTTGTTCCAGCCGATTATTTGCCACTCGTCCGTCAGGATTGGATCGACCCAGGCGTTGTAGGGACCATCGCCAATCGTGTTGTCGTAAAGATAGGGAACTGACTCGTGCAGATCGTGAAGCACCTGCGGCTTCCACGCAAGATAGGTATTCAGCACGTTGCGTGTGAGCTTCAACGAGAGGCCGATCGCATCGCGGTTGTTATCGTGAGCGACGTAATGACCCCAGTAAATCAGTGGCAGCCCGGTTTCGTTTGGGTGAGCCAGGTGCCAGTTGTAGATGTCGACCATGCGATTGCGGCCATCGACTTCCACGACTGGAGTAATCAGCGTAACTACGTTTTCGCGAATCGACTTGATGTAGGCACTGTCGTCAACTGCGAGGCGGTAAGCGAGCTCCATCAGAGCCGTCGGTGAACCTGTCTCCGTCGAATGGATGGTGCCGGTGATGTAGTAGATCGGAAACGAAGCGGCGACGAGCTTGTCAGCCTCGTCATCGTTGAGATTAATGGTACGCGGATCCGCAAGCTTCGCGAGCCGGGCGCGATTTTCGTCGAGGCGCGCTAGTAATTGTTCCGAAGCTACCGCTACCGCAATCATCTCGCGACCCTCTTCGGTCGTCCCGATGGAATAAACTTTTACGCGCGGGCTCGCTTTCTCCAGCATGCGCATGTAGCGATAGACTTCCTCCGCGTAGGGCAGTTTGCCGGGCGCCCCGGCAACGTCGCCCAATACGGATTTTGGCGTAGGCACAGTCGGTGAAGATGGCAGGTAGTCAGTTAGAGGCGAATTGAAGAAAGGCTCGGTGGTGTATTCCCGGATTTTCTTCGTGTATTCCTCATCGGTTGGCTGGTTGGCATCGCGGCCGGGTTTGATCTGACCACTGACAGCCATGCCGGCGGCAATCAACAAGAAGGACGCAATTAGGGGGCGAAGGAGCGAACGAGTCATCGAGATTTTCCTCACGTGAAAAGCCATGTCTGAAGATTGTTTTCCAAGGAGAAGAAGCTTTTAAGCTAAACGCGAAGGCAAGTCAAATTTTCGCCGCCCTTGGGCTCAATCGCACGCTGAATCAGAACCGGGAGCGGTAGCGACCGGGTCACAACCTGAGCCGAACAAGAACCCCGTCGCTCCCACCACCCACGCGGGCTGCCCGCGCGGGGACCCAGGTCCGCTCCCGGTTCTGATAGGAAACTGCGCTTGACAATCAGCAACCTAAGGGTTGAACTCTGAACCTGCGGCCAATAGCCCGGTGATCCAACAAAATGTCAGATCGCGAATCAACAACTCCGCCCAGCGCGCAATCGCCTGAAGAACCGTCTCTCGTTCAGATCGAGCCGATAAGCAAAGTCGCGGGCGGCATACCGTCAATTATCGCAACCGCGAAAACTGCCTGGAATGAAATGGGTGTCGCGCGCAGCGTGCGCACGCTGTTGAAGCTGAATCAGAAAACAGGATTCGACTGTCCGGGTTGCGCCTGGCCCGAGCCCGATGGCGAACGTTCGCACGCGGAGTTTTGCGAAAACGGCGCCAAGCACGTCGCTGACGAAGCCACCACGAAACGCGTGACGCCCGAGTTTTTTCATGAGTGGAATGTTGCCGATCTCGCCGGCAAATCTGATTACTGGCTCGGCAAACAAGGTCGGCTCACGCAGCCGATGGTGCTGCGCCCGGGGGCGACGAACTATGAAGCGATAAGTTGGGACGACGCGTTTGCGCTGATTGCCGGCGAGTTGAATTCACTGAACCATCCTGACGAAGCGATCTTTTACACCTCGGGACGGACGAGTAATGAAGCCGCTTTCCTCTACCAGCTTTTCGTGCGGCTCTTCGGGACAAACAATCTGCCTGACTGCTCAAACATGTGTCACGAGTCGAGCAGCTCCGCGCTGGGCGAAACGATTGGCGTCGGTAAGGGAACGGTGACGCTCGAAGACTTCAATCTTGCCGAGGCAATCTTTGTCATTGGACAAAACCCGGGCACAAACCATCCGCGCATGCTGACTGCGCTCCAGAAGGCGAAACGCAATGGTTGCAAGCTGGTGCATATCAATCCGCTGCCGGAAGTTGGCATGACGCGGTTCAAACATCCGCAGGATGTTCTGGGATGGGTTGGCGAGGGAACGACGCTGGCGGATTTGTTTCTCCAGGTGCGAATCAATGGCGACGTGGCGTTGCTCAAAGGAATCATGAAGGCGGTTCTGGCCCAGGAAGAACAGGGGCACGCCCCCGTTTTGGACTATGACTTCATTCAGAACTATACGAGCGGGTTTGATGCGTTTGTCTTGGCATTACGAAATGCAAACTGGGATGACATCATCGAGCAGTGTGGTGTTTCTAAGGCGCAAATGGAAGAGGCAGCGAGGATCTTCGTTGAATCTGAGCGCACAATCTTTTGTTGGGCGATGGGCCTCACGCAACACAAAAACGCTGTGGCCAATATTCAGGAGATTGTGAACCTGATGTTACTGCGCGGTCAGATTGGAAAACCCGGGGCCGGACTTTGTCCTGTCAGAGGGCACAGCAATGTGCAGGGCGACAGGACGATGGGAATTTGGGAGCGGCCGACAGATGGCTTCCTCGACAGGCTTGGTGCGGAGTTCAACTTCGAGCCGCCGCGCCGCCACGGTTACGACACCGTGAAGGCAATCGCAGCAATGCACGAGAAGAAAGCACGAGTCTTTTTCGCTCTCGGCGGAAACTTTCTTTCCGCCACTCCCGACACGGAATACACCGCGGCCGCGCTGCGGCAGTGTAGGTTGACCGCGCACGTTTCGACGAAACTCAATCGCGCGCATTTGATCACCGGCGAACAGGCTTTGATTCTGCCGTGCCTGGGGAGAACGGAAACCGACGTGCAAACGTCCGGGCCTCAATTCGTGACGACGGAAAACTCCATGGCCATCGTGCAGGCGTCGCGCGGTTTCCTCCGTCCCGCGTCGGAACATCTTCTAAGTGAGCCGGCAATCGTCGCGCGCCTGGCGTCCGCGACACTCGGGGCTCGTTCAAATGTCGCTTGGCAAGAGCTGGTAGCCGATTACGATCGGATCCGGGACCATATTGCGCGCGTGGTTCCCGGGTTTGACGACTACAACACGCGCGTGGGTCGGCCTGGGGGATTCCATCTGCCCAGCCCGGCCGCCGAGAGAATATTCAAGACCACGAGTGGCCGCGCGATGTTTACCGTCCATGCTTTGCCGCAGCATGATCTTAAGCCGGATCAGTATTTGATGATGACGATCCGCAGCCACGATCAATTCAACACGTCGATCTATGGATTGGATGATCGCTATCGTGGTGTTTACGGTGGCAGGCGCGTTGTTTTTCTCAACCGCGAGGATATTGACTCAGCAAATCTGAAAGAAGGCGGATTGGTAGATCTAATCAGCCACTTCGACGGAGAAGAGCGCATCGCGCGCCACTTCGTAGTCGTGCCCTATAGCATTCCGCGACGTTGCGCCGCCACTTACTTTCCGGAAACGAACGTACTCGTTCCCCTGCGAAGCGTGGCAGACAAGAGCAATACGCCTGCTTCGAAATCTGTTGTGATTAGTATTCGGCCGTCGCAGAATGTGCCCGTGGGCTGAAGGTAGCCTGGAAGGCTACAAGATAGTAGCCGGTGGTCGAAGCGAAGCGCAGACCACCGGAAGGCGTTAAGGAAAAGGTAGCACGCTGAAAGGGTGCGAGAAGAAAGGAACGAGAGAACTTTGCGAGCAAATAATGTTGCACCCCTTAGGAGGGTGCTGTCATTTACCCGCTTGTTACCGGTGGTCTGCGCTTCGCTTCGACCACCGGCTACTATCTCGCAGCCTTCCAGGCTGCCATTAAGCATTGCGCCGCTAACGCGGCTGAAGAACGACTGACCTAAATGGCTGTAGCATGACCTTTCAAATCGCCAAACAAGGAACTGTTTCTAAGGCCGAGTTGTATGAAAATTTGCAATCGCAGCTTCGCAGCCTGCTCGCGGGCGAACGCGACTTCATTGCTAACGCGGCAAACCTCTCTTCCCTTCTATATCACTCTCTCCCCGATCTGAATTGGGCGGGTTTCTATTTGCTTAGAGGCGTCGAACTTGTGCTTGGTCCGTTTCAGGGAAAACCTGCTTGCGTGCGCATCGCGATGGGTAAGGGAGTTTGCGGGACAGCCGCCGAGCAACGACAGACTATTCTGGTTGATAACGTTAAAGAGTTTCCCGGCCACATTGCTTGCGACAGCGCGTCAAACTCCGAGATCGTCGTTCCGCTAATCAAGCATGAGCGATTGATTGGGGTGCTAGACCTCGACAGTCCCTTGTCTGCCAGGTTTGACGATGATGACGCAAAAGGGTTGAATGAGTTGGCGGCGATTTTTCTTGAATCTACATCGTTAGAGGGATAAGGGCAGAGCATGATCACGATTCGCAAAGCAGGGGAACGCGGCCACTTCGATTTCGGCTGGCTCAATACCTATCACACCTTCTCGTTCGGTGATTACTACGACCCGAAGTACACGCAATTTCGCACGTTGCGCGTGATCAATGAAGATTTTGTGCAGGCAGGTCGCGGCTTCCCCAGGCACGGGCATCGCGACATGGAGATCATCACCTACATTCTGGAAGGCGCTCTGGAACATCGCGACAGCATGGGCAACGGTTCAATTATCCGGCGCGGAGATGCGCAGCGCATGAGCGCCGGCACGGGCGTGACGCACAGCGAAGCGAATCCTTCGCCTGACGCACCGGTGCATCTCCTGCAAATCTGGATATTGCCCGGCGAGGAAGGCATCGCCCCTGAATATGAGGAAAAGAAGTTTTCAGAAGATGAGAAACACAATAAGCTGTGCCTCATTGTTTCGCCAGATGGAAGCGATGGCGCGGTGAGAATTCATCAGGACGCGAAGGTCTACGCATCGCTGTTGGATGAAGGACAGGAAGTGGTTTTGCCGTTAAAAAGCGGACGACACGCCTGGGTGCAGGTTGCGGCTGGTTCAATTGCAGTGAATGGTGTCGCTTTGGAGCAGGGTGATGGCGCCGCGATCAGCGCGGAATCTAAAATCACTATTGCTGCGCAAGAGCCTGCGGAAGTATTGCTGTTCGATCTTGCGTGAGCCTCGTCCGACAGACTTCAGTGATAGGAAACCCTCAAGTGAGGGTTGCGCTGTTTGTCGATGCAATTGATTGAGAGGAAATTAACGACAAACTGGAAGTTTGTCGGACAATGGAATGGTAGCTAACGACGCCAACGAAGTACTCGCCGCCTGGGAAACATCTTCCCAATACTGGAACAAGCATCAGGCCTTGATCGAGAAGATGTACGCGGCTTTATCGCGTGCACTCATTGAGGATGCCAACCTTAGTTCAGGGCAGGCCGTGATCGATGTTGGCGGCGGTAGCGGCGAACCATCGCTGACGATCGCGCCAATTGTTGGCGAGCGGGGAAGTGTAATTTATACGGATCCTGCGGGGGGCATGGTCAAGGCTGCACGAGATGAAGCCCGGCGACGAGGACATCGGAACATCGAGTTTCATCAGTGTCCTGCAGAGCAGCTACCGTTTTCTAATAATTCTTTTGACGCGGCGGTGAGCCGGCTCTCAGCGATGTTTTTCCCGGACGTGCTCTCGGGTCTGCGCGAGATGTTGCGCGTGGTCAAGCCCGGCGGTCATCTTTCCTTTGTGGTTTGGGCGGGGAGGGAAGTCAATCCATTCTTCAGCGTTGTTACCACGGTCCTTGATAGGTTCGTGCCGGCTGATGCGGAGGATGAAGACGCTCCGGCAGCCTTTCGTTTTGCTACTCCGGGAAAGCTCGCCAAACTTTTGACTGAGGCCGGCGCAACTTCGGTAACGGAACGCGCGCTGGCATTTACAATCGAGGCGCCGATTACCGTCGAGCGGTTTTGGGAGTTGCGCACGGAAATGTCTGATACATTTAGAAAGAAACTTGGGAAGCTTGTACCCGATCAAGTGGCCGCAATCAGATATACTGTTCAAAAGGCTGTAGGCAGTTATTTCAAAACAGGCGGAATGAGTTTTCCCGCACAGGCGCTAGTTGTGACCGGCAGAAAGCCAGGATCTCCAGGCTAGCCCGGTGCATACTCTAGCCAGTCATTATTTTTGGTCAATTGATAAGTCAAATTTCGCGTAGAAAGGAAACCCGACATGAGGAAGATTCAGCAATCATTACCAAAGGCTCGCCGAAGCGATCTCATCACTGAAGAACTAAAAGGAGAACTGCTTGTATATGACCGAAGCAACGATAAGGCCCATTGTCTTAATGACACCGCCGCATTCGTCTGGGGCCGTTGCGATGGAAAGACAAGCATTGCGAATATCGCCGGGCTGTTGGAAAGAGAAAAGAAGACACCGGTCTCAGACGAAGTGGTTTGGTTTGCACTGGACCAGCTCGAGAAGTCTCACCTTTTGCAGGAGTCGCTAGCAAGACCGGCGGAACTAAACCACATATCCCGCCGGACTTTGGTCAAGCGATTAGGGATTGCCGCGGCGGTAACCCTGCCCTTAGTCACTTCCCTCGTCGCGCCGACTGCAGCGGAGGCGGCTAGTTGCGGAGCCGCTGGCGTTCCTTGTATGACTGACGCTGATTGCTGTAATACCTGCGTAGACAACGGCAGAGGCGGCTTTGAGTGTACCTGAAGAATACGTGATTGGCGGTTGCCGCTTTTGTCGAACGTGCTCCGTTAACGACCAGGCGCCGAGTGCGTGGGTGGTCGCGACTCGCGGCCGTAACGCAAACTGTTAGTTTGCGACGCATCGCTATCACGCAAACTGATAGTCGCCGCGTCGTTACGCAAACTAACAGTTTGCGTTACGTCGTGGTATCCGTGAATCACCGAGACGCGCAAGCACGGCATTGGTCGCGTCGACCAGAGAAAGGTCCGGATTCATTTGTTCGAGAACGCTCTGAATCGACGTCATCCACGAGAGGGTCAACTGCTCATCATATTTTGCGCGGCCAACGCCGTGGGTGTCGAGAAAGCGGAAAAGACCAACACGCATTTGCTGAAACGCCTGATCAGGAGTTGAATTGCGAAGATAGTAGACCGCGACGGTCAAGTGGCTTAGATGCGTGAATTCGTCTTTACCGGTTGTGCATTGCTCGAAGCCCGCAACCAAAGCGTCAATCTCTTGCTCGGTTTGGTAGTGGTTTCCCATCTTTGCTCCTTCCTTAATTCTCTGTGTCTCGATGGTGAGTAACTTCGCGGATTATTTGCCTCAGAACCACACAGTACACGCTGAACTCCAACTTGAGCGCCAGAACCCGGTCGCTACCGCTCCCGGTTCTGATGTGTGCAAGCAAAAAACGAGGCGGACCGAAATATTCGATCCACCTCGCCTTTCGATTATTCTTTGCTGAAAGTTACTTGGCTGCAACCGCATTCGAACGAGCTGTCAATCGCGACTTATAACGCGCGGCAGCATTCTTGTGCAACGCGCCATTCTGTACGGCCTTATCGATCGTTGAAATCGTTGCCGGCAGCAGTTCTTTGATCTGCTTGGCGTCGCCGGTGCCGATGGCCCCGCGTAGATTCTTTATTGAAAGCCTGACGCGGCTGCGATTGCCGCGATTGATCTTTCGGCGCGCCTCGCTCTGGCGCATTCTCTTTTCCGCTGATTTATGATTGGGCATTTACTCTCTCCGATACTCTCTACAGCTAACTCGTTCTTTAATTGCGTTTGTGTAAACACTTTACACGATGGCGGTCATTGCGCAAGTGACGGAGTATAAGGACCACTTGGTTGAGTGTCAAGGCGCCGAATGTAAGTGCGGCGCCGCAGTTCATGCCATATTTGACAGCTAATGAAGGGTGTAGTAGCGTCAAACGCGACAGCCTATGCCAGCAATTTCAGCACACTCACACCCACGCACACCCGTTAACAACGCACCCTTAACTTCGTCGCCGGCAGAAAGAGAGCGCGACAGCATTTGAAACAAATCGAATTGCCACCTCGGGGGTTAGAAACGCTCTTCGGCGTTCACGACCAGAACATCAAATACCTTGAGTCGCTGCTCGCCGTTCGCATTGACGCCCGTGGGCAAGACGTCTCAATCGACGGCGACCCCGAAGACGTTGCTACTGCCGAGCACATCCTCGAAGACTTCTCTGAACTCTTCCGAGAGGGTCGCGCCTTTACCGACAAGGAACTGCGCGAGGCTTTTGCGCAGATTGCCGAAGATCGCGCTTTTAGTTTGCGCGACTACTTCACCAAGGCTCGATTCAATCCGTCCGGTAAGAAACAGGTCGCGCCGAAGTCGGCTAACCAACGTAAATACATCCAGGCGATCCAGGAGCAGGATGTGGTTTTTGGCATCGGCGTCGCCGGCACAGGGAAAACTTATCTGGCAGTCGCGCTGGCCGTGCAGGCACTGATGCAGAAGCAGGTCAATCGCATCGTGCTAGCGCGTCCGGCAGTGGAGGCTGGCGAGAAGTTGGGTTTCCTTCCCGGCGATTTGCAGGAGAAAGTTGATCCCTACCTTCGTCCGCTTTATGACGCGCTGTTTGATTTGATCGACTACGAGCGTGTGACGAAGCTCCTGGAGAAACAGGTGATTGAGGTAGCGCCACTGGCGTTTATGCGCGGCCGCACGCTTTCCGACGCCTTTATTATTCTCGACGAAGCGCAAAACACCACCAGCGAACAGATGAAGATGTTTCTAACGCGCATTGGTTTTGGCTCCAAGGCGGTGATTACGGGAGACGTTACCCAGGTGGATTTACCGGCAGGAAAACGCAGCGGACTGATTGAAGCGGAACGCGTGCTCGCCAATCTCGATGGTATCGAGTTCATCTATTTCACCGAAAAAGATGTCGTGCGCCACAAGCTCGTGCAGATGATCATCAAGGCTTACGAAGAACATTCCAACCAGAAGAGCCATATTTAGCTTTCGTTTGCGGCTCAGCCGCCCGATGTGCGGCAAGGCTTCGCCATACCGCAAGGCGCACTCTTCGATCGCGGCTGAGCCGCATTTTGGGGGCATAGCCCCAGACATAAGTAAACGCGTTACGGAAAGGCAGAGCCTTTCCGCACATCAGACGGCGGAGCCGTATCGGAAGCCAACTCTCATTTGCTGTTCGAGACATCTCATGATTGAAGTTGTTAACCGCCAGCGCAAACTATCGATTGACTGCGAACGGTGGCAGGAGTTTGCGACGAAGGCCTCGCGCGTGTTGCCTGGTGATGCCGCGGAAGTGACCATTGCTTTTGTTTCAGATCGCGCGATGCGCGAACTCAACCGGCTTTGGCGGCACCAGCGCGGTACGACGGACGTGCTGTCGTTTCCGGCGGAGCAGGATGAGTTTGAAAAGATTGAAGGATCGAGTCTGGGTGACGTGGTGATTTCAGTTGAGCAGGCTGCGCGACAGGCAAAGGAGAACCATTTGACCCTGGACGAGGAAATTGCGCAGCTTATTCTCCATGGCCTGCTACACCTTTGCGGCTACGATCATTCCACAGACAATGGCGAGATGAATCGGCTTGAGCTGCGGTTACGACGAAAATTGCGAATCTAGGACGAAGAAAAAGATTTTCCATATATCATTTCAAATTTTTCATTTGTCATTGGAATTATCAGAACCGGGAGCCGTAGCGACCAGGTTCCTGCGGCAGAACCGGAGCGGTAGCGATCGGGTTTTTACGGCGGCTATGGTTGGCGATGAGAAATGAAAAATGAGAAATGGAAAATCTCCCGGCTTTGCCGCGCCGCCATTTCACTATTCACTACTTACGATTTACTATTTACTGAACAATGCGGATTGAGTTCATTCTAACCTTCCTGCTGCTGGTCGGGTTGTCCCTGCTCGCGACGGTGGACATGGCCTTTGGCCAGTTGAGCGACGTCGGCCTGCACCGCCTGATTACTGAAGCCGAAGAACGCTCCAAATTGCGCTCTGCGACTTTTCTGAAGCAAGTGCTGGAAAATCGGCCGCGGTTTAGTTTTGCTATTTCGGCAACTATTCAAATCCTGCTGGTGGTCGTGGCCGTGCTCGTCACCTCTATCTCACTCAGTTTGTTTCAGGAGGATCGTTTCGTTTTAGTTGGCCTCCTCGCTGGTCTGATACTAGCCGGAATCTTTCGGCAGTTGATCCCGCTGTTCATCTCCACTCGCGATCCGGAAGGAACGCTGCTTTTCCTCTTACCTGTGATTCGTCCCCTCTTGCCGTTGATGGCTTTTGCCGCCGATCCTTTTCATAAATTGTTTGACCGCTCGCGCCGGAAAGAGCAGGAGCTGGAGAACGGCGATGAAGTTGAAGAGCAGGACGCCGAGGACGACATCCAGGCGCTGATTGACGTCGGCGAAGCGGAAGGAATACTGGAAGAAGAAGAAGGCGAACTGATTCATTCGATCCTGGAGTTTGGCGACACTCGCGTCAATGAAGTGATGACGCCGCGACCCGACATCGTTGCGGTGGCGGCTAGCGCTACCGTTCGTGATGCTCGGGACATCATGATTGAATCGAAGTATTCCCGTTTGCCTGTATACCGCGAACAGATCGACAACGTGGAAGGGCTAATTTACGTGCGCGACCTGCTCCAGCATTGGGCCGAAGGTGATGAAGACGGACCGATTTCGCCGCTCGTACGTCCGGTTTACTTCATCCCGGAGACAAAGCCTGTTGCCGAACTCCTGGAAGAGATGCAGAAGGCCAACGTGCAGCTTTCGATGGTAATAGACGAGTACGGCGGTGTTTCCGGGCTGGTAACGGTCGAAGACATACTCGAAGAGATCGTCGGCGAGATCGAAGACGAAGACATCGAAGGCGATGAGCTCAACGACATCGTGGAACACGGTGAAGGGTGTTATGAAGTGCTTGGCTCTACCGAAATCGGAAAAATCGAGCGCCTCTTCGATATGGAAATTGAGGCGGACGATTTCACAACGATTGCCGGGTTGGTAATCAGCGAATCAGGTAAAGTGCCACAGCCGGGCGAGCAGCTAACTTTTCGCGGGCTCGAGGTTGAAGTTTTGGAAGCAGATGAGCGCCGCATTGGCCGTCTGCGGTTAAGACGAGCGGCAGACAGGAACGCAAACGAAATGAGTCGGGCGACCTGAAGTAAATTCAACAGAATGGCAAAACGAACCAGCAGGTTTTTACAGGGACGAAGAATCGATCCGGCGCCGATAACCCCGAATACAACTCTGGCAGAGCTCGTCGATGAAGCATTCATCGCTTACAACGGCGCGCGTCTGCGCGAAGCCTGTCAGCTCTTCACGCAGAAGATGTTGGAACCGGAAGTCACCGTCGGGCTTTCGCTCACCGGCGCGCTCACGCCGGCGGGGTTAGGGATTTCAGCGCTTATTCCTTTAATCAAAGCCGGTTTTGTCGATTGGATTATTTCGACCGGCGCCAATCTGTATCACGACACTCATTTCGGAATTGGCCTGGCAATGCATCAGGGCAGGTCGGACATCTCCGACATCGTCCTGCGCGAAGAGGAAGTTGTTCGCATCTACGACATCTTCTTTGATTATTCCGTGTTGTTGGACACTGACGCCTTCTTTCGGAAGATAATCGCCGCGAAAGAGTTTCAGAAAACGATGTCCACGGCCGAGTTTCACTACCTGGTTGGGCGTTATGTGCACGAGCGGGAACGAAAGCTGGGATTGAAAGACAAGTCGGTGCTGGCGGTTGCTTATGAGTATGCCGTTCCGATTTACACTTCATCTCCCGGCGATTCTTCTATCGGGATGAACGTCGCGGCGAAAGCTCTTCAGGGCAACAAGCTGGCGTTTGATCCATCTTTGGACGTGAATGAGACTGCGGCGATCGTGTTGGCGGCGAAACGCAATGCGGGCGGTGGAACAGGCGACGGCGGTAAAGGAGGTAAGAGCCGGGGTAAGAAGCAAACGGGACTCTCCGCCTGCTTTATCCTCGGCGGCGGTTCTCCCAAGAATTTCCTGTTGCAAACGGAACCGCAGATCCAGGAGGTGCTTGGGATCGATGAACGCGGGCATGACTATTTTTTGCAAGTGACTGACGCGCGACCTGACACGGGCGGTCTGTCGGGAGCGACACCAGGCGAAGCTGTTTCGTGGGGCAAAGTCGATCCGGAACGTTTGCCGGATGCGGTCGTTTGTTACGTCGACTCCACCGTGGCGCTTCCGATCATTACGGCTTATGCTTTGGCGAAGCACGAGCCTCGAACGCCGAAAAGACTATATGACCGTCGCGGCGAGTTTATGAAACTGCTCGTCTCCGAATACAAGAAATCGAAGCGGCGTTGATGGCAGGTAAACGGTCGCGACTACTAACTGCACCTTGAAGATAGAGGTACCTGGAGAACATGGGGCTATCACCAGCGAACGGATACAAAGCACTAAAGTATGATTGCGATAAGTGCGTTGCATACTGTTGCTCGATTTATGACCGCGTCCAGGTTACACCGCGAGATATCAAGCGACTGGCGGCGCATTTCAAAGTACTGCCTGAGGTCGCGACGCAGCGGTTTACCAAGTTGTGGGGTAAGGAACGAGTACTCCGGCGCAAAGCGGATCGGTTGTTTGGGCAGGCCTGCTTTTTCCTGGATCAGGAAACGCGCAAGTGCACAGTCTACAATGCGCGGCCGCTCGTGTGCCGCGAGTTTCCTACCACGTCGCGCTGCGCCTACTTCGACCTACTTGAATGGGAACGCGAACAACAGGGCGACCCCGACGTGATTCCGCTCGTGAAGATTACTTTCAAGAACGGCAACGAAAGGCCATAGGCAGGACAGACATTCTTGTCTTGAACCAGGGACAGGCAGGAATGTCTGTCCTACAAAGGTGACATTATGCAGGAATTGTTATCCAAGATGATCGGCAAGAAGGTGGATGTCTACTGTGGCGGCGCATCCAGTCTGCGCGGCGAGGTAGTGAAGGTCGAAGAAGGAGTGCTTCACCTGAGGGACAGCGACGAGAAAATCTGTTTTGTTGCCATAGATAAGATCAATGTCGTTTGGGAGGCTCGAGATGAGGAACACAGGGCGGGCTTCGTGGCGTCTCACCCGGGCGAGAAATAAAGTAGACCTGACTTTAAACTAAAACGCCGGCGCTAGTTTCAAGCGCCGGCGTTTTCGCGTTAAGACGAGGTGTTTCGGATTAATCTGTAGTCAACGTCGCCGCCATAGGAACTCTACGGAAACCGTCGATACGCGAGAGCCAGTAGTCGTTGAAAGGGGAATAGACTACGCCATGATGACGCGAAGCGTGATAGAAGCCATGTTCATCGGCCACGATTCCGACGTGCGCGAGGTTGCTGAAGAAGACCAGCGTGCCAAACTTATATTGTTCTTCGGGAGCCGGAGCGGTAAAGCGACCCCAAAGCGTGCGGGCGCTGCCGCGCTCAAAACCGATCCCTGCCGATTGGAACGTGCTCCAAACAAAGCCGGAACAATCGAAAGCTGAGGGTCCCGTAGCGCCCCATGAATAGCGAGCGCCAAGGCGTTCGTCTATCGCCACCGTGATCAACTGCCGGAATTGAAGACCTCCCGTGGTCTTTGTTATTACAGGTTGCGACGCCTTGATGTCTTCCGCTGAAGCCAGCGAAACGATCACGGGGTCATTATCCAGAGCTGAGAGGTCGTAGGTTTCGGTTGTGTGCGCTATCTGGCGGTGGCGAGTTTCGCCGGACTGCGCTGCGGCCGGTAAGGGAAATATGCCGAGAGCGAAGCAGGCCGCGAGCGCGTAGGGGAACAGTTTTTTCAAAAGCAAAGGGGAACTTCTCCTTAAATTTTTTTCCTTACAATTCTTTGTGAGAAGGGTACTGCTGGGAGGCAAGAGCGATTCTAGTTACTGGAATCCTTCGGAACAAGCGGCAATGTGACTGTTTCGTGACGAATCACATTAGATAGAAGAGGAGCGAACCAAAAGAGGTCACAGATAGTTTCTAGAAGAAGGACACTTACATAGGCCGTTCCGTCTGAAACGATTTACTTAAAAACACAATCAGTCAATGTGAAGGAAGTTTTCAACGGCTCCGCGCGAAATTTCGATAGAGATTCAGCGCAAATAGCAGCGTGAGTGCGAGTGTCAAGAGGGCAAGCTCCTTTGTAGTTCGGTTATGAAATGGAAATACAGTCAATCGCCAGAGAGTTCCCGCAACGTTCCAAGTTAACCTCAGTCGCCCTGTGAAGCGGCGTGATAATTCAGCCCTACGGTAATTATTTTCTGAAGCAACTGATCATAGGGCACGCCGCTATGCGCGGCTGAGTCGGCGAAGTCCTCGCCTTCGGCGATTTGCGGATTCGGATTAGCTTCGAGCAGGTAGAATTGTCCTTCTTCCGTCAAGCGATAGTCCAACCGCGCATACCCGCTGAGAAACAGGTAGCGATAGATTCGTTTGGACAGGCGCTCAAGCGTCTTGTGCTGTTCGGGAGTGAGTTCCGCAGCGCGTGTCTTAACCCCAACTTTTTCCTGGTAAGCCGGGTCCCATTTGACCTTGAGGGTGGCAATGTTTTCGGAGCCTTCGGGAAGCTTTTCCATTACCAACTCCCAGGGCGCGTAGGTTTGAATGTTCTGATTGCCGATGACGCCAACATAAATCTCGCGTCCCTTTATGTACTGCTCCGCGATGGCGGCGGTCTTGTTTTGCCGATGGATAAACTCCACTCGCTGCGTGAGTTTCTCGTCGTCGTGCACTACGGACGCCTGCGAAATGCCTACCGAGCCTTCTTCGCTGATGGACTTGACCAACAAGGGAAACTTCAAACGTTTCGGGGGCCTGACCTTTCGATTCATGGGAAACACCGCAAAATTCGGAACCTGTAGGCGGTGATAAGCCAGAATCATTTTGGTCAACGCCTTATCGTGAGCGAGAGTCAAACCGCGCGGATTGCAGCCCGTGTAGGCCTGCCTCATCAGCTCCAGATAACTAACCACGTGTTGGTCGTAGAGCGGATAGCCGTGAAACTCCTCGAGCAGATTGAAGGCGATATGAGGCTTATGCTCCATCAACGCGTCGCCGATCACATTCAACTGGTTGTAGAGACCAATCGGGTAGACATCGTGACCCATCTTTTTGAGAGTGGAGGTCACGTCATATTCAGTTTTGATCTCCGCTTTCTCTTTGTCACTCAGGCCGTCGAGCGAGTCGGGAGGCACGAGGTCCTGATGAACCAGCACAATTATGCGAAGCTTCTTCTTCCTCTCGAAGGCCACCAACTTTTTCTTTTTTGACTCAGAGGTCATACGGCGATGCGATGATAACCCGAATGCAGCACGTTCATTACCTGAACTGTCAAAACGATCATCACGCGACGGCGGGCCTCTCTGCTCGGCGTCGCCACCCGTAACTTCAGATCATTGCAACGATCGATCATATTCTCGAGCACGTGGTCGATGGTGTACTGATGAACTCCAGTGCCTTCGGCGACGATTTGGCGAACCTCGCGGCGTACGCTGCGGAGAAAACTGGCAGCGCTGGGCCGCGCTTTATGACGCGGATCGTCTGAGAAGATTCGGAGTAGATCGCGATCGTAAACAGCGGGCCAATCAAAGTCGTATTTCTCTCGTTTGCGTTGATAGTGTTCGCGCAACGTCGTCCGCACTGCTGAGAGCGGCTCCATTTTGGTGCGCGCGCGGTTTCGTGGTTTCGTTCCCGCCAGTTCATTCATCAGGTCATTGATGTATTCAAGCTTGTGCAGGGCCGGCCAACCTTTATAACGGCGTCGCCAGCGCGAGCGCGGCGTGAGCCACACGGCAAACGTCTCGGCGAAATCTTCCGCGGGGTGAGCCTGCGCATACCACGCGCGCAGATGCAACACGTAGTTGCGGCTCTTCGGTTTTGGTTTATAGAAGTCCGGGTAGCGCTGCGCAAAGGATCCGAAGAGTTCGCGCCAGCGCCGTTTGAAGTGCAAGCGAAATGCCGTATCGAGAGCATGACCCGCTTCGTGGCGGAGAATCCGCAGGCATTCGGTATCGGTGCCGCCTTCTACTTCGAGCATCTGCTTGCGCTCGAGTTTCATCAGGCGCGGATGGGCCAGGTAAAAAGGAATGGCGATGCCAGGCACGCCGTCAGGCGAGAACCATTCTTCCGAGAGCCACACGTGCGGCTTAAAGCGAATGCCGCGATCGTTTAGTTCGCTGTAGAGGCGTTTGATGTGCGGCTCGAGAAACGAGCCCTTGATCTTGAGGGCCAGATCGCAGATTCGCATGTCGAGCAGATGCTCGTCAGTGAGGCGATACCAGGGAAAGCGATAACTCACGCGGCCGCTCCCTCTGTCGCCGGCGCTGGGCCGCAAAGGAAAGACAATGCCTTCGGATTCGACGAATTGGGCAAGGAAATATACCGGTTTATGACAACGGGCATCTGTGCGGGGAACGAGAAAACCTGATTCAGAATCGGCTAAGCGGGGTCATTGTAACGGCGTTCGCGGGTATGCGCTAGCAGCCACTTTCTGGGTACGGAAAGGACTACATCTTACTGGGACCGCGGGCGTCTCGCCCGCCTGTCGTGGAATGCCACCGTGTCAAGGTTTCCAAGTTTAGCCGTAAGTTAGTGAACTTGTTGCTTGGAGGCGGGCGAGACGCCCGCGGTCCCAGGAAGAGGTTGTCGCGTTCCGGTTTGGTTTTAGGGTAAGGCCAGGGCGTCTCAACTTCCCGGCGCCACGCCCGTCTTTCGGAAAGACGAAGGGCAAAGCTTCTCGATCACGCATTCGGCGCAGAGCGGGTTGCGCGCTTTGCAAATCGCGCGGCCGTGGGCAATGAACAGATGAGGGAAGATGACCCAATCCTTTTTCGGCACAATCGCAATCAGGTCCTGTTCGATTTTTTCCGCCGTCTTCTGCGTGGTTAGACCCAGCCGGTGGGACAGCCGCGTCACATGGGTGTCGACGACGACGCCGGCGCTGATGCCAAAGGCATTGCCGAGAACGACGTTGGCAGTCTTCCGCGCAACTCCCGGTAGCTCCAACAGCTCATTCATTGTGTGCGGCACTTTGCCGCCATACTGCTCCGTCAAAACTTTGGCGGTGCCCTGAATCGAAGTCGTCTTGTTGCGAAAGAAACCGGTGGTGCGAATATCTTGCTGCAATTCGTTCGGCGAAACCTTCAGATAGTCTTCAGGCTTGCGATATTTGCGAAAGAGATCCTGAGTGACGATGTTCACGCGTGCGTCGGTGCACTGTGCCGAGAGGATCGTCGCAATCAACAACTCAAAAGCATTTGCATGATTCAGCGAACACTTCGCATCCGGGTAAGCGCGCTTCAGCTGGCGGATGATCTTGCGAACGCTCTGCTTCAGTTCAGTAGCCATGTTTCCTTAGTTTGCCGCGGATTAACGCAGCTTGACACGAATCTAAAAGACTTTTGCTGAGTTTTGTTTCCTTATTTTCTGATCTGATCCACGTTTGTCCGCGTAAATCCGCGGCTAGCTCATCTCCGTCCGTGCGCGATCTTCGCTGCTTCCGGCAAAGCGCGCAACCGCAGCATGGCGATCACCCCGAGCAGCGGTCCAGGCGCGAGTATAGCGAATGCATATTGCCAACCCACCGCTTTCACGAAGTGAGGTATCAGCTCGATAGAAATTGTGGTTAGAAGAAATCCAACACAGGTCTGCATCGTTAAGGCTGTTCCCACATATTGCGGATCGCCAAGCTCGGTGACGCAAGCCGAGAACTGCGCCGAATCAGCCACCACAGTGGCTCCCCAGATTGCCGCTACGAACAGAAGCAATACCGGGTTAGCTCCAAATAGAAAACCAATCAGCAGACAACAACTGCCGCTAATGCCCATCGCCCACGAGGTTACAATTGTCCGGCCGATGCGATCCGCAAGCAGTCCCGCTCCGACGCAGCCAATCGCGCCGCAGCCAATCACGAGAAACGAGGAAACCTCAGCCTGGACGGGAGACGTTTTCGAAACCGCCAGGCTCGCTCGTATCATGACCGGAATCCAGACCCACATCGCATAGAGTTCCCACATGTGCCCAAAATAACCGAAGCTGGCGAGGCGAACGCCACGATTACTGAAAACAGTGACGGCTTGTTTCCAATCAAACCTGGCCGCCGGCAGCGCATGTGGTCCGTCGCCGACGAACAGCAGGACGATGAGGCCGCCTGCGATTGCCAGCAGCGAGATGAAAAAAATATTTTGCCGCCAGTTTGGGCTGCCCAGCCCGTTAACTAAATACGGCGAGGCTTTCCCGAGGGTCAGCGCACCCACCAGCATGCCGAGCGCCATCCCGCGCGATCGCTGAAACCACGTCGCCATGATCTTCATTCCCGGCGGATAAACCCCGGCGAGGAACATCCCCGTCAGGAAGCGCCACGCGATTCCGGCCTGTGCGTTGTGGGCATAGGCGCCGAAAGCAGCATTTGTGAGCGCTCCGGCGAGAGCGGAAAGGGCGAAAAGATAACGAACGCTGATTACGTCGGGTAAATTCAGAAATGCGCTCAACAAGGTTCCGCAAACGAAGCCGAGTTGCACGGCGATCGTTAGCCAGCCAGCAGTCGAGGCGCTCAAGTTCCATTCAGCGCGCAACGCCGGAACAACTGCTGAGGCGCTAAACCATAGCGACATTCCGAGCAGTTCCGCCAGGCACAACAACACAAGTGCCCGCCAGCGAGCAGACGATGGCGCCTGTTTCATTTCCTGGTTCGTTGAGTTTTCGCCAGAGCCCATGGCTGTGCGAGAGGATACTACAGAATTAGGTAAGGCATTCGTGGCTGTGGGACCACAGTACAGAACCGTGAGCGGTAGCGAACGGATGTTGGCACTCAACTTTCCAAAGATCGTTGCTCAACAACAAACAGCAAAACTATTATCGCGAGTTGAGCGTAGGAACCGGTCGCTACCAGCACCCCACCCCGGGCTGGCCGCGCGGGGACCTCCCAGTTCTGCACAGCGGCTCGACCGATGAGAATGTCATCCTACGCACGTCCCATAAAGTAAAACGGCAGGTCGATAAACCTGCCGCCTTAAGTCGCAAAAGAGTGTCCCCGATTAAGCTACTGCCTGAACCGAGCGTTCGGAGCTGGCCGCTGGCAACTGGGGGTTGATCTGCTTTCCGCGCTTGTTCTCATACATAGCCAGGTCTGCCAGAGTCAGTAGGTCTTCGATTGACTGGTCGCTGGCAGAATCAAGTTGGGCCACGCCGATGCTAATCGAAAGTCTGTAAGGAACGAGTTTCATGGCGTTGTAGTTTTCAAACTTCTGCTCCAGACGTGAGATGAGCTTTTCCACGCCTCCTTCCGGCTCAACCGCTGCCAGCGCGGTAAACTCGTCGCCGCCCAGGCGGCCGAGCACATCCGCCGAACGGAACGTTTCTTTCAACAGCTCAGCGGTCTTTACTAACGCTCGATCGCCCTCCTGGTGACCAAACGAGTCGTTGATTTTCTTCAAGCCGTCAAGATCAGCGTAGACAATCACGCCGCCCTGGTTGGTCCGGTGAAGAGAATTGAGATGGTGCTTGCAAAACGCCAGGAAACCGCGACGGTTATAGAGTCCGGTTAGCTCGTCGGCCAGTGAAAGTGAGTGAATCGCCGCTTCCGCGCGCCTGCGCTCGGTGATGTCCTGGATCTGAAAGATCAGGTGCAGCGGTCGGCCTTGTGCGTCGCGAACCAGCGATGCGCTGCTTGAGACCCAAACGTCATGACCTAGTTTATGAAGGTAACGCTTCTCCAGTTGGCAGGTAAGAATCTCACCGGAAAGCATGCGGTAAGTCTCGGCCAGATCGTTACCAAGATCGTCGCGGTGGGTAATGGCTTGGAAATCCGAGACTAGCAACTCAGCTTCCGAGTAACCAACGATTTCGCAGAGTGAGCGATTTACGCGCAGCCAATTGCCTTCGGGCGACACCAACGCCATGCCAATCGCCGCATAGTCGAAGGCATTGCGAAAGTGTTCTTCGCTCTCGACCAGTGCCTGGCTGATCCGCTTCTGCTCAGCTATGTATTTGTTGAGCTCCCTGACGTGGAGTTTCGCCTGCTCTGCTTGCGCGGCCGATGTTTCCACGTTCGTAAGATAGGTTCGGTAAGTGAAGTAAACGATGACGATAATCGGGGCGGTTGCAATGAGGGCATAGACTCCAAAGTTCTCAATCAACCTTCCCACGACAGCGGCGCCAAATGCCCCGGCGAAGTAGGTTAACGAAGTCCATAAGAAATTTGCGCGCCAACTCTGCCACACACTTTGATTGGTTTTCAGCGCTACACCCACTGCAATCGGCCCTGAATTAAAAACGTATTGCAACAATGCCATCACACACAAACCGACGATGAGGTTTGGTGAGAAGCCATCACGCAGGCTGAGGCCGGGGAACACGAGGTAAAAAGTCGAGGCGGTCACGAATGTTGAGAGCGCCATCACGCCCGCGTTGAAAAACAGCACACTCGCTTTCCTGCTGAAGCGTACGGAAGAACAAAACGCTTCCGCGGCCGCAAGCACTACCGCAGCTTCGATCCCGAACAACAGTATCGCGAGGAAAATGAAAGTGTCGGAGACGGCAATTTGACCGCGGGCTCCGGGGATCTTGATGGTGATACTCGATCCTATCACCACCGTCATCAGCGCCAGAGCGGCAAACTTTGTGTCAAGGTGCGCGAAGGGCAAACGATAAGCACAAACCAAGGCCACGGCCGCACCGATGAGTGCAACCGAAAACATGTACCAGCTTCTGACCTTTTCTTTGTTCACCTTCTCGTTCTCAGACCATCGTTTCGAAACTTCTTCGCTAATTCGACGCCTGGCAGGGGGGCTGGGCCTAGACTCCTCCCCACCTCCTGACAGGTTGACTTGGCAAGCGGTATTCCCAATTTCGTTCGCTCAAACCTGCGAATTAATCGACCAAAACGTAAGCATTAGGCCGCCAAACGCGCGCGGCGCGGTCAGTAGTCTGGTCATTCTGAGTGGGGCTCTTCAATTTGACAGAATCGTCTCTGGTTTGACATGAACGGCCGACGTATCGGCGCGATACTCGGCAAATTTACTGTGGCCGTCCTAAGGTGCCAATTCGAATCATGATATTCTGCATGCATCCGCTTACAGCACCTTCAACTCTGCATCCACGCGAGGATCAAAAGATGGCCGTGAGATCTAGCAGGCGGCGTACCGCAGACGGCAGGAGCACGAGACAGGAGCGGACGTGAATTACTCGAAATCAATATGAGTGAGTTCTTCGGATCCTTATCGGCAACTTTTGGCAAAGCGTCTGGTTATGCCGACGAGCAGCCGGTCAGAGCTGAGATTTTCAGCGTAGAGCGTCTCGAGCAATACGCGCACACTCTTGCCGCTGAACATAAAACCGTCCTGAAAAAAGGACGCGCTCAACTACTGCCGCGCCTCGAGGATAATGGCCGCAAACTCGTCGCCGCTTACCGAACGCTCGTCGAAGCAATTCGAAACGGTCGCGCTATCTCACCGGCGGCTGAGTGGTTGGTCGACAATTTCCACATCGTTGAAGAGCAACTGCGCGAGATTCGCGAGGACCTGCCGAAAAGCTATTACCATGAGTTGCCGAAGCTGGCTGAAAGTGAACTCAAAGACTACCCGAGAATTTACGCGGTCGCCCTCGCCCTTATCGCTCACACTGACTGCCGGCTCGACACCACAACGCTGCGCCGATTCATCGCCGCTTATCAAACAGTAGCTCCATTATCAATCGGTGAATTGTGGGCGGTGGCGATCACCCTGCGCCTGGCCCTGGTAGAAAACCTGCGCCGCCTTGCCGTGCACATTGTGCGTGGGCGCGAAGAACGCGAACAGGCCGACAAGCTTGCCGATAAGTTGCTGGAATTAACCTCGCGTCAGCCTGCCGCGCTGATTCCACTGGTTGCGGAGCGGCTGGGAAAACGCGAGAAGATTCCGCAATCGTTAGTAGTTCAACTTACGCAACGCCTTCGTGAGCAGGATCCGGCCGTGATGCCGGTGACGGATTGGCTTGAGAAACAACTCGCACGGCAGGGCACGAGCATTGAACAGATAATTCACGCCGAACATCAGCGCCAGGCTGCGACGCAGGTCACAATCGGCAACATCATCACCAGCATGCGCCTGCTGTCTACCCTCGATTGGCGCGACTTCTTCGAGAGCGTCAGTCTGATTGAACCCTTGCTGGGAGCAGATCCCGCCGGCGCTTACTCGAAGATGGAGTTTGCGACGCGCGATCGTTATCGCCACGTGATCGAGCGGATCAGCAAACGAACGCGCTCGAATGAGCTTGAGGTCGCGCGGACCGCGGTGGCACTGGCGGAAGACTGGCGACAGGCTGCAGACAAGAGCGAGGAAGGCGAAGCAAAAAGCGAAAGTGCGGATGACCAAAGCTCCGCGGACAAGCATCCGGAATCGCACGTCGGGTTCTATCTTGTCGACGATGGCCTGGCTCAGTTGGAAGCAAGCTTCGCTTATCATCCAAAACTCGGCGAAAGGTCGCGTCGTTTTGCTTTGCGCCATGGGACTGGCGTTTATCTCGGCACACTCGCCTCTCTCACTTTCCTCGTTGTTGCGCTACTGGTTCTCGCGGGGTACGTCAGCGCGGTGCCCGCTTCTACTTCTGCCGGGGGCTGGATTGCTTCCAGCGCAAGCTGGCTTCTGCTCCTTGTCACCGCGCTGCTGGCGCTGATTCCCGCCAGCGATCTGGCTGTAAGCGTGTTGAATTGGGACGTCACGCATTTCTTCCCGCCGCGCTTGCTGCCGAGGATGGGCACGGCCAATGGAATTCCTGAAGAAGCCTGCACGATGGTTGTCGTGCCGACAATTTTTTCGCATGAGTCACAGGTAAATGAGCTGCTCGAAAGACTCGAGGTTCATTTTCTTGCTAACCAGGATAAGCACATCTATTTCGCGCTGCTTGGTGATTTCCCCGATGCGGATGCGGCAGAGACGCCAAACGATTCTCTGCTTCTTGACGTTGCGGAAAGCGGCATTGCCGAGCTCAATCTTCGCCACAGTAAGGAACAGCCGCATCGCTTTCATCTGTTTCACCGACGCCGGCAATGGAATCCAGGTGAAGACAGATGGATGGGCTGGGAACGAAAGCGCGGCAAGCTGGAAGAATTGAATCGTCTTCTGCGCGGAGCCACGGACACCAGCTTCGTCGTAAAAACTGCTGATGAGCTGCTGCTCCGGCGCGTGCGTTACGTGATAACGCTGGATTCCGACACGCAACTGCCGCGCGATGTTGCACGCAAACTCGTGGGCGCGGCGATCCATCCCCTCAATCGGCCCAAACTTAATCCTGCTATCAACCTGGTCACGCGAGGCTACGGCATTGTGCAGCCCCGGGTGAGCATTTCGCTCGTCAGCGCCTCGCGTTCCAGGTTTGCCCGCATTTTTTCCGGGAACACCGGAATCGATCCATACACGACCGCCGTTTCCGATGTTTATCAGGATCTTTTTGGCGAGGGAAACTTCACCGGCAAGGGTCTGTACGACGTGGACGCGTTTCAAGCGGCACTGGCCAATCGCGTTCCCGAAGATTCACTGCTAAGTCACGATCTTTTTGAATCGTTGTTCGCACGAGCGGCGCTGGCTACCGACATCGAGCTGCTGGATGACTACCCGGCATCCTATGACGCCTACGCGAAGCGACAGCATCGTTGGACGCGTGGCGATTGGCAAATTCTGCGTTGGCTTTTTCCTACAGTTCCCGATGCGAACCGTCGCCAGACGCAAAATCCGCTGCCTTTGATTTCTCGTTGGAAGATTCTCGATAACTTACGGCGCAGTCTGGTGGCGCCGTCGATGTTCTTATGGTTGCTTGCGGCCTGGACTGTTCTCCCGGGCTCGCCGCTGCTCTGGAGTTTGTTTGTCGTCATCACGATTGCGTTCCCTGTCTATCTCCACGTCACCACCAGCCTCCTGATCCATCCGCGCGGGATACCCTGGACCAGCCACTTCTGGAGTGTCTGGGGCGACGTTAGAACAAACACTGCACAGGTAGCGTTGTCGATTATGTTTCTACCACATCAGGCTTACCTGATGACTGACGCGATCGTGCGCACGATCTACAGAAAACTGTTTTCGCGAAAGAAGTTGCTCGAATGGGTCACGGCTGCTGATGCAGAGAAACGTGCGCGACCCGATCCAGCTGGTTTCTTTTGGTTCATGCTCCCGGCTGAGTTGCTGGCGGTCCTCGCCGCGGCGCTTACCCTGATATTGCGACCGGCTGCCGGCGGAGTGATGTTCGCGTTTGTAGCGGCCTGGGCGCTTTCGCCTTTCGTCGCCTATTGGGTCAGCAGTTTGCGGCCGCCGGAACGCAAGCTCTTGAGCGTCGACGATGTTGCCCTGGCGCGGCAGGTGGCTCGCCGCACGTGGCGATTCTTTGAGGCTCTCGTTGGCACTGAGGACAACTGGCTCCCTCCTGATAACTTTCAGGAGGACCCTGCTCCCATCATTGCCCATCGCACTTCGCCTACAAATATCGGATTACTCTTACTCGCCACAGTGTCCGCGCACGATCTGGGCTACATCGCCTCGCTGGAATTTCTCGAGCGGCAGGAACTGACTCTTGTGACGCTCGGGAAGCTCGGCAGGTTTCACGGCCATTTTTTCAACTGGTACGACACCAGGAATCTCGAGCCGCTTCAGCCTCAGTACATCTCGACCGTGGATAGTGGGAATCTCGCCGGGCATGCCCTGGCACTGAAACAAGCATGCATCGAACTGCCCGACGCCAGGCTGTTTGATGAGCGAATCATTCGCGGACTCGCGGACACAATTAATGCCGTCTCAGTTGAAGCGGGACGACTCGGCAGTTTTCGACAGCGCACCGAAGTGGTCACCGTCAGTCAGTTGCGCGACGAGATTGAAGCGTGTCAACGGCTTGTCTCGGTCGAGGCCAGTGACAAGCACCCCAGCCGGGCTGCCCGGCCGGGGACCCCGCACAACTTGCCGTCGTGGTTTTTGCTGTTTGAATCGCTCGGGCAAAGGACTTCTGAAATTGAAGACATCATAAACGCGCTGGCGCAAGAGCATGGAGAAGTCAACTTCAGAGAACTGCGTTGGTGGTTGGGGGCGCTACAACATCAGGTGAGTTCGTGCCGCCGCGATGCCGATACGCTCGCGCCCTGGGGCCGTTTGCTATCGCAGTTTCAGGCGGATGCAGCCGAGTCAGGACTTGAATCGTCTGAACAGTTGGCGTTGCTCGCAAGTCTTCTTCATGCCGTGACCACTCTGGCCGAAGTTCCAGAGTTCTGCGATCGGGCGTTGGTCCAGCTTGCGACCTTGCAAACCGAGTTGCCTGAGCAATCGCGGGCAACGTTTGCGAAGCTGACGGAAGCGCTCGAGCAGGGAGCGAGCGCGGCGGGCGATCTGCTGTCGCGACTCAGTCGCCTGGCGCACACCGCCGAACAGATCATGGAAGAGATGGACTTTAAGTTTCTCCTCGATCCGGAGCGGAAGGTCTTTACCATTGGCTACAACGTCTCGGCCCAGCGCGCCGACAACTCTTACTACGATCTGCTCGCTTCGGAAGCGCGTCTCGCCAGCTTTGTGGCCATCGCGAAGGGTGATGTGCCGCAGGAGCACTGGTTCCGGATGGGTCGCCAACTAACCTCAGTCGATGGCGGGCGCGCGCTTATTTCCTGGACGGGCACCATGTTTGAGTATTTGATGCCGCTGCTGGTGATGCGCAATTACTCCGGCACCCTGCTCGACGAAACGTATCGCACAGTCGTCAAGAGGCAAGTCGAATATGGCGAGGAACGCGGCGTTCCCTGGGGAGTCTCCGAATCTGCTTACAACGTTCGCGATATCCACTTGAACTACCAGTACGGGCCGTTTGGTGTTCCCGGTCTGGGATTGAAACGCGGATTGATTGAGGATCTGGTGGTCGCCCCTTACGCCACGATACTGGCGGCGGAGATTAATCCGCGGGCAGCTATGGAAAACCTGCGACGCCTCGAGAAGGACGGAGCGCTCGGCCCTTACGGTTACTACGAGGCCATTGATTACACGGCAGAACGCTTACCACAGGACCAGCGCCATGTGTTGATTCGCGCCTTCATGACTCACCATCAAGGCATGAGTCTGGTCGCGCTCACCAACGTGCTGCTCGACGATCGCATGGAGAACCGCTTCCATGCAGATCCGCTGGTACAGGCAACGGAGTTGCTCTTGCAAGAGCGGGTTCCTGTTGGCGTGCCTGCGGCCCATCCTCGCGCTGAAGAAGTTTTGACAGGTCGCATAGCGCAAACCCTGCGTGGCATGAGCACGCGCGTTTACCACCGCGTGGATACAGAAACGCCGCGCACACAGTTGCTGTCAAACGGGACCTACAACGTCATGGTCACCGCCGCGGGCGGCGGTTATTCCAACTGCGGCGCAAATGCTGTCACGCGTTGGCGTGAAGACGTTACGCGAGATAACTGGGGCAGCTTCATTTACCTGCGCGACGTGAGGAGCGGCGCCGTTTGGTCGGCAAGTTATCAACCGGTTAATAAGCGACCGCAGGCATATGAGGTGGCCTTCTCCGAGGACAGGGCCGACTTCTGGCGTAGCGATGCCGGCCTCCTGACCCACATGGAGATCGTGGTGTCGGCCGAGGACAACGCGGAGGTGCGCCGCGTTTCGTTGACGAACAACTCAACCCGCACGCGGGAGATCGAATTGACCAGTTACGCGGAAGTGGTTCTCAACACACCACAGGCCGACGCGGCCCATCCGGCTTTTAGTAACCTTTTCATCGAAACGGAATTCTTCGCGGCGGAAAACGCACTCCTCGCCCATCGCCGCCAACGCTCAAGCGATGACGAACCAATCTGGGGCATTCACGTGGTGGTTGTCGAAGGCGATCTGGTAGGCGCGGTGCAATACGAAACCGATCGCGGACGGTTCCTGGGCCGCGGCCACACTCCCGCCGATCCCATTGCCGTAATGGAAGACCGCCCGCTGTCAAATACGACCGGCGCAGTGCTCGATCCGGTTTTTAGTTTGCGCCGCCGCGTAAGAATTCAACCCAACCAAACTGTGCGTTGCTCCTTCAGCACCATCGTGGCGCGTTCGCGCGAGCAGGCAATGTTGCTGGCGGACAAGTATCACGACCCAAATACTTTTGAACGTGAACTACGACTGGCCTGGACCAAAGCGCAGGTTGAGATGACTCACCTGAACATCGACGCGGAAGAAGCGCCCCTGTTTCAGCGTCTGGCGGCGCGCATTATTTATTCGGATCCGTCACTGCGGCCGCGCCCGCACGTACTCGCTCTCAACACGAAGGCGCAATCCAGCCTGTGGGCCTACGGAATTAGTGGTGATCTCCCGATCCTGGTAGTGCGGATCGACAAGGCC
>JBGPYG010000262.1:0-5915 GCA_041493085.1 Pyrinomonadaceae bacterium
AACAGTTCGTGCTTGATTCGTTTCCCGGCGCCGCGAGGCCGGAAGTTGAGAAGATTTTGGAAAGAAGCGCGGAAGCGCTCCGCGCCATCCTACGAGATGGTGTTTTGAAAGCTATGACGGAATACAACAGTAATGAGTGATGAGTAATGAGTGATGAGTAATGAGTTCAAGAGGAACCCATACTCATCACTCATTACTCATTACTGTTGTATTCCGTCATAGCTTTCAAAACACCATCTCGTAGGATGGCGCGGAGCGCTTCCGCGCTTCTTTCCAAAATCTTCTCAACTTCCGGCCTCGCGGCGCCGGGAAACGAATCAAGCACGAACTGTTTCGCATCTGATATCGGATGCTCAGGCTGAATCCCGATTCGCAACCGTGTGAACTCATCTGAGCCAACCGCGCCGATAATCGACTTCAAACCGTTGTGGCCACCTGCCGAACCCCTTGCTCGAATGCGAATCTTCCCAAACGGTAACGCTAAATCATCGGATATGACGATCAGGTGCTCGCCAGGTTCTGTAAGCTTGTGCTTCCGGAGCAAACAGGCGACCGCTTCTCCGCTGAGATTCATGTAGGTCTGCGGCTTGACCAGCTTAACTCGGCACCCTTCAATCTCACTGCCACCAACCAGCGACTGACATTCACGGCGATTTACTCCGATCCCCGTCACTGAACTTAACTTGTCGATCAACATAAACCCGAGGTTGTGGCGCGACCACTCATACTCTTTGCCGGGATTACCCAGGCCAACGATCAAATATTGCCGATTGCCAATTGCCAATTGCCAATTTAAGAGACAATCGCTTGTCGGTTCCAAGAGCCAATTGCTCCCAGCCAATTCCGAAATCGGCAATCGGCAATTGGAAATCGAAAATGTCTCTACTCCTTCTTGCCCTTCTCGTCCTTCTTGCCCTTCTCAGCTTCTCCGGCCCCTTCTTCATCTTCCTTCTTGCCCTTGCCAATTACTTCCGGCTCGGCAGGAGCTTCAAGTTCAACAGCAGGCGCGGCAACAGGCTCTTCCTTGACTATGCCTACGGTCGCAATCACGGTGTCGGGCGGGTTAAGAATTTCAATGCGCTCGTCGACCTGAATATCGGATATGCGGACCACATCGTGAACGCCGAGATTAGAAACATCGACGTTTATGACGTCGGGAATTTCGCGGGGCTCGCAACGGATCTCGATCTCGCGAATAATCTGTTCCAGAACACCCTGCTCTTCGCGCACGCCCACCGGCTCGCCCACCAGGTGCAACGGCACTGTTACTTCAATCTTCTGACCTTTCACTAGTCGGGTGAGATCCGCGTGTATGAGACGGCCGCGCACCGGATCAATCTGCCGCTCGTTAAACATAACTTCACTCGTGCCGACACCTTCAATGTCGAGCGTGAAGATTGTGTTACGGCCAGACTCGGAGCGAAGAATTGCCGCCAGGTCACGCAGCGGCGCGAGCGCTGCCACGGTTCCGCCCTCGCCACCATAAACGGAAAGTGGAACCATTCCCGCGCGTCGCGCGCGCCGCGCGTCATTCTTGCCGCGGCCTTCTCGCGTTGTTGCGCGAACCGTAATGTCTTTCTGTTCTGCCATGACTACTCCTCTTTACAGACGTTCAGCGATCACTGCGGCATTTTCAATCTGCGATTTTAGATTTGTGATCGGCAATCTCGTGCCATCAATCGCAAATCAAAAATCGCAAATCAAAAATCAGCAGGATCGCTGATGGACTCCTATTCAAGCCATCAGTGTTTGCCCTTCGCTAAACGAAGAGCGAGGAAACGCTGGTTTCCTCATGGATCGACTTGATCGCTTTCGCCAGAAGCGGCGCGATACTAAGTACTTTTATCTTTTCCAACTCGCACGCGTGATCGCGTAGCGGAATCGTATTCGTAATCATTATCTGCTCGATTTCAGACTTATCGAGCTGTTGGACTGCCTGCCCTGATAAAACCGCGTGCGTGAAGCACGCATCAATTCTTTCGGCTCCAGCAGCCTTTAACGCCTTGGCCACTTTCGTCAACGAGCCGCCAGTGTCGCACATGTCATCGACAATCAAACAATTGCGGCCGCGTACATCGCCGACGACATTCATCACCTCGGCCACATTCGCCTTCTCGCGTCGCTTATCGCACAAAGCAAGTTCTGCGTCCAGTCGCTTGGCGTAGGCGCGGGCACGTTCGGCGCCACCGGTGTCGGGGGCGACCACGGTCAGGTTTGGCAGCGGATTCTCCTGATAGTAGCCAATCATAACCGGTGCCGAATAAAGGTGGTCAACCGGAATATCAAAGAACCCTTGAATCTGCGCCGCATGCAGGTCGATCGTCAACAAGCGATCAGCGCCGGCTACGGTGATCAGGTTCGCTACCAGCCTCGCGGAGATGGGGACACGAGGCCTATCTTTCTTATCGGAGCGACCGTAACCATAGTATGGAATAACTGCCGTAATTCGCTCGGCCGATGATCGACGAAAGGCGTCGAGCATTATCAGGAGTTCCATCAGATGCTCGTCCGTTGGCGGACAGGTCGGCTGCACGATGAATACGTCACCGCCGCGCACGTTCTCGTCAATCTGGAAATTAAATTCCCCGTCGGAGAAACGTTCCGTGATGGCCCGCCCCATGTCACAACCCAAATGGCGGGCAATCTCTTCCGCCAGCTTCGGATTTGCGTTTCCCGAAAAGACCTTAATGCCGCCAGTTGTGCCCATAACAAGTTTAGAGTTTCGGGTTTCGAGTTTCGGGTTCTTGTGCTTTAACTCGAATCCCGGAACTCGAAACTCGAAACTTAAAGCTGGCTGGGGCGGGAGGATTCGAACCTACGAATGCCGGTTCCAAAGACCGGTGCCTTACCACTTGGCTACGCCCCAAGATCAGATCCAAAGTTGAAAGAGCGTAAGAATGGAATATCCCACGAACCAACCCCGCGAAGGTATTCATTCCGCGACACTGTAACACAGGGAAAGATGCGCCAGCCCGCCTCCAGTGTGATTTCATTAAGGGCGCGCTGCTGATCTTTCCGGTCGGCAAAGATACCAAATACGCTTGAACCACTTCCAGCTAATAAAGCGCCAAGAGCACCAGCCTGAAGTAGGGTTTCTTTAGTTCGTCTAATCTCAGGCTCAATATCAAAGATCACAGACTCAAAATCATTCTTCAAAGAGTCTTGCAGAGGCCACGGCTGTGAATTCCGTGAATTTGCCTCGTTAAGCGAACTAGAAAGAATAAAGTCCGTGTTCCTTGTTGTCAAGGCAGGCGAATTAGCCGCGGCGTACGCTTCAGCTGTTGAAACACCGGCGTTTGGTGTGATCACAATAAGATTCTGAACACGGTTATCCACCTTGTCCGGCAGCGAAGAAACTGTCGCGCCAGTGCCTGTTGCCAGGGCGCAGCCGCCCAGCAGGAAAAATGGCACATCTGTCCCCAGGCTCGTGGCAATTTCAAGCAGCACAGGCGCAGTCGCGTTCACGTTCCAGAGGTGCGCCAGCGCCAACAATGAAACGGCGGCGTTTGATGACGCTCCGCCCAAACCCGCCTTGGCTGGAATTTTCTTCTCAAGCCGAATGCGCACGCCATGGTCGACCTCATAGCGCTCCTTCAATGCTGCCGCTGCCCGGACGATGAGGTTTCGATCATCCGTGGGAATATCCGGATTGTCGCAGAAGAGTGATATTCCGCCGTCTCCACTTATCTCAAAGTGAATATCGTCGTGAAGTGAAATCGTTTGCAGCAGGGTCCTCACTTCGTGATAGCCGTCAGGGCGTTTGCCGAGGATTTGCAGACTCCAGTTGATCTTGGCAAAAGAAGGAAGACTGAGAGAGGGCTGATTCACTTTGGGGCGGCTTACTTTCCAAACTCCCTAGCCGCCACCGAGGAAGAACGCGCGATGGGCCGCTAGCGGGCAATGAAAACCTGGGTTAGATAAACGCTACCATCAGCGGAAACATAGCTGCCGATCGCGGATGCCTGAAAGCCGACATAGAGAATATTCGCGCGATGTCCGGCAGAAATCATCCACCTCTCAACCGCGAACGCACCCGGATCATCGTAGCCCTTATTATACGCGATGTTTTCGCCAATCACTCTGAAGTGAAGAATTCCATTTACACGCGCCCGCTCCTTCAGTTGTAACCCGTCAGGCGTCTCGTGAGAAAAGAATTCCAGTCGAGCCATTTGCTCCGAGTGGGCTCTCGCCATACGGCACAGTTCGGAATCCCAGACTAGCGGTGCTAGTCCATTTTCCACGCGTGCCTGATTGGTTTGCTCAAACGCGCGGCGTTCGATTGCAGTTGCGTCGTCGAGCGAGGGCGAAGTAGTAGTGACGGGTTCCGCGGTGACGTTTGTTACAGGATTGCCATCCTCTAACCCTACCCGGCGCGGTCTTGAAACCCGGGCTTCAGCGACCGGGTCCGAAATGAGATGCGCAACCGGCCGTGGTTGGAGGTTTTGCGCCGGCGCACTCTGGCAAACCGCGAGCGATGCCAGCACCAGCAGTGCGAAGGTAATCGAACGAACAGCGATTTTGGGAAAGGGAGTTACAGGGGTATTCGGTTCTATGAAAGTCATTATGGGGTGTCCCGCTTAACGCAGTGCTTGATAGCGTCGCCGAGCGAAAGGCCCTGAGGAAGGCTGTTTACGGATTGAAACCTAGCCGGGGCTGGCAGGTCAGGAAGGTCAACCTCAGACTACCAAAGCGTCAAACTAAGATCAACACTTTTCAGGTTTTGGAGAAGCTCGGTCTGGATACGCGGAACTAACTGAGGCTTTCCACTAGATTAGCGCCGCTTTCGGTGGGTACGAATCGCTGGACGGACTGCTCCCATGAGGTGCGGACTGGGTAGCCATACAGGAGAACTGCTACCGCAACCACTCCTGCCTGGTAAGTATATAAGGGCGTCCCAGTCATTAGCGTGGCAACAAAGCCCAAGACCGCGATCAAAATACCGATCATTGCAACCCTCACCGTCGTCTTCTGCAAGGTGATCAATAGCCCGGAGGCGCCCTGGAGTGCCGCGATATCTTGCAGCCGCATTTTCGCAAACTGCGTCCGGCGAAGCGCAATCGCCCCTAATCCGAAAATGAGGATACTAATCCGCACTGCCATATCGAGCGATGGATTAGTTCGCTGGGTCATAAACTTCTGACTCACAAAAGCAAGAACGCACAAAAGGATTACTGCAACGACAAGCGACAAGACAGTCGTCGCCGTTGTTTTATGACGGCGCGTCAACTCAGCCAGGACGCTTGCGTTTAAGGCGGTAGAAGTTGCCATTTGTAGGTTTCCTTCACGTAATCATCCGTCAACTTGGTGGCAGGTAGCAAGGCAGCAAGGTGAAAGATTGAAACGCTGAAGAAAAAAAGCGGCCCGTCATGACATCACAACTGGCCGCGCAAGAAACGGTTCATGAGTTGATGTTATAGCGCTACGGTTTTATCGGAGCCGGAGTTGCGGGCGCAATCGGAGGGGGCTGGGTCGCGTTTTGAGTTGCCGGTCGCGGACTTGGATTAGTCGGCGCTGGACGAACGGTCCGTTGCACGGGGGCGGTCGGCGTGACATTTGAAGGCAGTTGACCATTATATTTTAGCGCCTCGTCGATCAAGTCGCTGCTTCCCTCTTTCTTGCTTCTGCTAATCAGTATTCCATCTGTATCGACCGTAACCTCAGCTTTTCCCATAAACTGCTGCAACAAATTTCCCACAAAGCCCGGGCGCTCCGGCGGAGCAATGTTCTTCCGGGTTGGATCAGGTTCAGGAATCGGCGCACCAATGATGCTCAACTGCTCTTTCGCTTTTTCGGCGTAATCGCTGTTGGGGAAATTACGCAGCATGTCCTGGTAGTATTTGGCAGCTTCGTCTGGCTCCTCTTCCTGTTGGTAAGTGTAAGCCAACTTAAAGAGCACCTCGTCTCTCAGCGAGAAG
>JBGPYG010000224.1:0-6535 GCA_041493085.1 Pyrinomonadaceae bacterium
CTGGTGCCGTGCAACATGCACCTTCTCTCCCCACGCCTTCCCGTGGAGTCGTTGCCCGTCTATCCGAACTTCGAAGCGACTGAACAGCATATTTCGCGTTGCCATTTCATAGACCAGCGCATTCAGCCAGTCAACAAACAACAACTCGGCGTCGGGAGCCTCGCAAGTAATTTCGACAACTTCATTCTCTGTGACGGTTTTCGGATCGGTAACGACGGCGATCAGCGCAAGGGCAGCCTGTTCGAAAGCCTCTTCCTTAGTCATGCCGAAGCCGCGCACACCCATGTCGGCCTCGTGAGCAAAATGTTCCCAGTGCTTATCAGCCACATTCATTTCCAATTTATTAGTTCAGGCTTTCAGTTTGCAACGAGCATGCCTCATCAGGGCTGCCATGTATTTCTCACTTAGACCGGAGACTCACAATAGGGGCTCGGATCAAACCGGCGGATATTCGCTCTTTGACGCAATTCAAATGCGTAACTTTGCGCAGTGCAGAACCAAGTCAAAAGGCAGCAATGTCCTAAAGACTCACCGAATCACCAGCGGTTATGGCGGCATAACCGTTGCCTAATCGAGTACGAAGGAGAGCAGAATCATGTTAGTCGAACTGAGCATCAACCCGCTTGGGACCGGTACGCATTTAAGCCACGACTTGGGCGAAATTCTGAAGCTAATTGACGACAGCGGACTTCACTATTGCCTCACACCACTGGGAACCTGCATTGAAGGTGAGTGGGATGAGGTAATGGCCCTGATTAAGAGATGTCACGAAAAGGGCCGCAGCATGTCGCCTCATGTGTTTACAACGTTACGAATCGAGGACGAAGAGGGAGCGACCAACAAGATTCAGGAGAATGTCGCCTCTGTTGAACGCGCCGCAGGTCGTCGTCTCAGACGCGGCTGAAATCGCGGACTGCACCTCCGTAGAGTGACGATGAGGCGCTCTTTGATTCTGCGGGAGTGATTTGAGTATGGCTCAAGTATCGCTTCGGGAGAGTGGCATAGATCTCGTAACCCATGCCTCCGCGGCATTTTGGGCATCGAGTTCTTCCGAATCTGTACTAGCCGCGCTGAAGAGTCGGCCAGCCGGACTCTCCCAGGCGGAGACCCGTGCTCGTCTGCTGCATTATGGACCGAACGCTCTGCCTCCTGCTGCTCGACGGCGTTGGTACCTCCAACTAGCTTCCAATTTCGTACATCTCTTTGCCTTACTCCTATGGGTCGGAGCCTTCCTTGCATGGCTAGTAGGGATGCCACAACTCTGCTGGGCCATAGTGGTGGTCATTCTGATCAACGGGGCGTTTAGCTATTGGCAGGAATACCAGGCCGAACGTGCTGGGGAAGCGCTGCAAGCGCTTCTTCCGCGAAAGGTGACAGTCAGACGAGAAAGTGAGGAACGACTGATTGCGGCATCTGACGTTGTGCCGGGAGATCTCCTCTTGCTCACTGAAGGCGTGGCCATTCCAGTTGACGCGCGCGTAATTGTCTCAGAAAGATTGCGAGTTGACATGTCTTCGCTGACAGGGGAGTCAAGGCCGGTTCCGCGGACTGCTCAGAGCGTAGAGGTAGCTGGGCGTGTTTCCGCTGCCTTGCCCAATCTTGTCTTCGCGGGCACGAGCGTGGTCAGTGGGCGCGGTGAAGCAGTGATCTTCGCCACGGGTGCGAATACCGAGTTTGGCCGCCTCGCTCAACTCACTCAGGCACAAACCGAGCAGCAAAGTCCGCTGCAAAAAGAGCTTGAGAGCGTTACCCGAGTTGTTACGTTACTCGCAGTCGGAATCGGCCTGGTGTTTTTCGTTGTTGGCACAATGCTAGGCGGACTGTCCACAGTTTCGGCATTCCTCTTTGCGATTGGCATCATCGTGGCGAATGTTCCCGAAGGCCTCTTGCCAACGCTCACTCTCTCGCTAGCGCTTGGCGTGCGAAGGATGGCTGGTCGAAAGGCTTTGGTTAAGCGTCTCTCGTCAGTTGAAACATTGGGTGCTACCACGGTCATCCTCACCGACAAGACCGGAACGCTTACGGAAAATGAGATGACAGTGCGTCAGCTGTGGACCAGTGGATTGGATTACCAAGTAAGTGGAACGGGATACGAGGCAACAGGAAGAGTTGAACCAGTTGGAAACAACCCGCGCGATGGGATCGTCGACGAGTTGTTGCGAACTGCAGCTCTTTGCTGCGATGCGCACGTGGTCGAGCGGCAAGGTCCACGAAGGCGCTTGGAAGTGACGGGAGATCCGACGGAGGCAGCAATCCTGGTCGCAGCGTGCAAAGCTGGTATTTCACGCGACGCGCTGAAGAGCTGGCCGCGCCTTGCGGAACTGCCTTTTGATTCCGTGCGTAAGCGCATGACCACGATTCAGCAAATTGACGCTAGCCCCACCGCATGTGTTAAAGGCGCGCCAAGCGAGTTGTTTCCGCGGTGCACTTCAATCCGTTGGAAGGGTACCGCCGTTTCCTTTGATGAGAGTCGTCAGCGATTGGCGCGTGAGGTTCACGACAGGATGGCAGGACGTGGCCTGCGAGTGCTGGCGGTTGCAACCCGTCGCCTGGACGACGGCTACCAGCGAAATGGGCAATGGAGAGTAGAAGATGTCGAGCGAGACTTGACGTTGTTAGGCTTGATTGGCATGGAAGACCCGCCCCGGCCGGAGGTCTCTGGAGCAGTCGCAGCATGTAAGCGTGCAGGCATTCAAGTGTTCATGGTTACCGGTGATGACGGATTAACCGGTGCTGCCATTGGGCGCGAAATCGGTCTTAATAAGGAAACGCCTCGGATAGTTTCGGGAGTGGAGCTGGAGTCGATCAATGATACTGAGTTGACCGAGTTGTTGCAGAAGTCTGAAGTTCTCTTCGCGCGTGTTTCGCCAGAACACAAACTCAGACTGGTCCAGGTCCTGCAACGCCATGGCGATGTTGTGGCCGTGACTGGCGATGGCGTTAATGACGCTCCGGCGCTCAAGCGCGCCGACATAGGCGTAGCGATGGGAGTAACAGGCACCGACGTGGCGCGCGAAGCGGCCGACATGGTGCTGGCAGATGATAACTTTGCCAGCATTGTAGCGGCCATTGAAGAGGGTCGCGCCGTTTATGACAATGTGCGCAAATTCGTGACCTATATCTTCGCCAGCAACGTTCCGGAACTCGTGCCCTTCATTGTTTTCGTTCTTTTTCGAATCCCTCTTCCGCTGACGATTATGCAGATTCTGGCAGTCGACCTCGGCACCGACCTTTTTCCGGCGCTGGCGCTCGGAGCGGAGGCTCCTGAGTCTGACGTGATGACTCGACGTCCGCGCCAGCGAAGCGAGCGATTACTCAATCTCTCCACGCTGCTGCGCGCATACGGTTGGCTTGGCATGCTGGAAGCCGCACTTTCACTATCTGGATACTTTTTTGTTTTCTGGTTGGCAGGCTGGCATTCAGGCATGCCGCTCTCTGATTCTGGGCCGCTCTACGTGACAGCAACAACCATGACCCTTGCGGGCATTGTGGCCTGCCAGGTCGGCAATGCATTTGCGTGTCGCAGCCGCAGCGAGTCTATCTGGCATTTGGGGTTTGGGACGAATCGCATGTTGCTCGGAGGAATTGCCGCCGAGCTGACGTTGCTCCTCGTTCTGATTTACACGCCACCACTTCGAACAGTCTTTGGCCTTGCGCCTCTTGCTCCTTGGCATTGGCTGTTATTGCTAACCTTCGGCCCAGTGCTTCTCTTTTTTGAAGAAGGCCGCAAGGCACTTAGACGCCGGGCAAAGCCCACTTCGATTTGGCAGATGTCGGTACCAACGGCTCCTGGATTTTGCGACTGATCGATCACTGAGAAGGAGAACGATGTCGAGCGAGTGGGCCTATACACTAATGAGCGTGTTCGTCGTGAGCCTGATTTCACTCGTCGGCATCGCTACGATCTCATTGAGTGAGCGCAGAGTCAGACAAACGATCTTTATCTCCGTCAGCCTGGCGGCAGGAGCCATGTTCGGTGATGCATTTATTCATATTTTGCCGGAATCGTTTGCAGAGCCAGGGCGAAAGCTTTGGACGTCCACATATGTTCTGGTTGGTATTTTAACTTTCTTTGTTCTAGAAAAATTTCTCCGCTGGAGGCACGCTCACGGACTCGAAAGTCAAAGCCAACTCACAATTCAACCTGTGGGCTATCTCAACCTGTTTGCTGATGCTACACACAACCTGATTGATGGCATGCTGGTCGGGGCCGCTTACTCCGTCAGTATCTCCGTCGGGTTAGCAACTACGATCGCCATTATTCTGCATGAGATACCGCAGGAGTTGGGTGATTTTGGAGTCCTGATTCATGCCGGCTTTAGCAGGACCCGCGCACTGGTATTCAACTTCCTTTCAGGCTTGCTTGCCATCGTTGGCGCAATCGTCTCCTTACTTGCCAGCAGTTCGCTGGTGAGTTTTTCCAGGTTTATGCTGCCGTTTACCGCCGGTGGCTTTATCTATATTGCTGGCTGCGATCTCCTACCGGAACTCCAAAAAGAACGCAACCCATCAAAATCAGGCCTGCAGCTCGCTGCCCTGGTACTTGGGGTGGGCCTCATGTACCTGTTAACGCTCATTGGATAGATCCGTGGACGCACATGCACAACCAGAGACGTTCTGCCAACGAGTCGTAGCGGCGGCCAGCACTCGGTCTGACAAGGTAGCGATGATGGTCATCGAGCCGAAGGGCGCGGAGACCATAACCTTCGGCTCAATGCTGGCCCAGATACGCAGTATTGCGTATCGCCTCACTCAGGAGAAAATTGCTTTCGGCGACCGGGTGGCACTTATCGGCGAGAACCATCCCAATTGGGCCATTGCCTACCTCGGCATCATTTATCGAGGTGCGGTAGTTACACCGCTGGATCCGGCGGCGACAACGCAAGCGCTCGCTACCTTTCTTAAAGGGTCCGAAGCGAAACTCGCGTTTGTTTCACCTGCTTCATTAGATAAGTTTCGGGCCGCCTGCGAGCAAATGGGCCGCAACATTCCTGTAGTGCCCCTGCGACACTTCGCACAAGCAAATGGACTGGCAAGTTTTGAAGATTGGGCAGAGACGCCGACGCCGAAGGAGTTTAATGAAGCTCCGCCACCTGCTAAGGCAGAAGACTTGGCGGTTCTGATATACACCTCAGGTACAACCGGAGCACCAAAGGCTGTGCCGCTCACCCACGGAAACATTTATGCCGAGAGCGACAAAGTTCAAGAGGTAATGCACATCAGTGATCAAGAGGTGGTCCTCAGTCTCTTGCCGCTCTTCCATAACTATTCACAGATCGTCAACCTGTGGCTCGCGACAATCGCAGGCGCGCGCGTGGTCTATCTGACGGAGTTGAGCAGTGCAGAGATAGAACGTGGCTTACGAGAGGGTGGCGCTACCGCGCTGGTTGGAGTGCCGCGACTGTGGTACCTGTTTCATAAAAAGATATTCGATAAAGTACACGCCAGCCCAGCGCCGATCAGAGCTTTGTTCAGGATTATGCTGACTATCAATGGATGGCTGCGTGATCTACTGGGAATTAATGCTGGTCGTCTTTTCTTCCGGCGTGTTCATCAATCGTTTGGCGGCAGGCTTCGGCTCGCAGTCTCCGGGGGTGCGAGCTTTGACGCAAATGTCGCCCGAGATTTTCATCGTTTGGGTTTCACTATTCTGCAGGGCTATGGCTTGACGGAGACGAGCGGCGCGGCAACGGTGACCCGCTTCGAGGACAACAAGGTTGGTTCGGTTGGTACTCCACTCAATGGCGTCGAGGTGAAGATTGACAAGCCCAATGAAGCAGGCGTCGGCGAAGTGCTGATTCGCGGGCCGGTGGTGATGTCAGGCTACTACCAGAATCCGGAAGCTAACCGCGAAGCATTTACAACCGAGGGATTTTTTCGCTCCGGCGATCTGGGGCGCTTTGATAAACAGGGGCACCTCTACATCGTCGGGCGGAAGAAGGACGTGATCAAGTTGCCATCCGGCAAGAACGTCTTCCCTGAAGATGTTGAAGCACATTACGAACACTCACCCTTTGTCAGTGAGGTCTGCGTGCTTGGCGTAACCGACGAATCAGGTCAATTTAAGGGAGCGGAAAAGCTGTGTGCTGTCGTTGTGCCGAACTTCGAATATTTCAAAGCTCAACACATCAGTAATGCGCGCGAGTGGGTTGTTTGGGAGTTGGAGAACGTCGGCCGAGAACTGCCCGAATACCAGCGCGTGCATGATTTTGTCCTTCGCGCTGAGCCGTTACCGCGCACGACCACACGCAAAATAAAGCGGTTCGAACTGCGAAGCCAACTTGAGGCGCTGAGGGAGCAAGCAGGGAACGGGCGAGAGTCTAAAGCCATTGTCCTCAGCGAAGCAGATCAGGCATTGATGGATTCTCCAGCAGGGCGCGCCACCATCGCGGCTGTAGTACAGCACGTTCGCGATATGAAGTTGATTCATCCACAGATGAACTTTGAAATTGATCTGGGACTTGACTCGCTGGCGCGCGCAGAATGCTTTGCCAGTATCGAGCAAAGCCTGGGCATCGAACTCAAGCCGGAAGAA